>NZ_JAJKHN010000054.1:0-47429 GCF_020982715.1 Bacteroides sp. 1_1_30 | reverse complement strand
CGATTCTAGAAGGCTTATTTTTCGCATAAATAAATGATATACAAGAGTTTAAGCCCAATAAAGTGAATCTATATTTCTATTAAACTAGAAAAAAATCATGCTGTAACAATCCAATATAGTCTGAACTATCAAAATGACATTAATGGACAACTTTAGAAAAAGAGAAAATCTCCATTCTCACTATAAAATGGTAGCATCAAAATCTAAAATGCTTTTTTGATAAAACTCAAGGATCAGTAAACTTTTCTCGTTAAAAAATTCAAGCTTTAGATTTAATGAAAATGTATTTTCTGAAAAGATAGGCAATATAAAATTAAAAAAACTGTTTGTGTGATTAGCCAAACAGTAACTCTATAAAACGATGAAATAACTAAATTTATTTGTAAAAATAATCATAGAAAATAGTGAGAGGACTTTTTAAGATAAGTATAATTGCGGGAATATAAAAAAGACATATACTCCCCATTTCTATCTATGGTAAAAGTATATGTCTGATGATATATGTAATTCTTAATTCAAGTTAATGCAAAATTTTAAACACCAGCTCACGAAGAATATCCCCATCTGTCATAGAACTGTTTTGGACTCCTTTAGATTTTGCATCAGCATATCGTATTTCTCCAACAATTTGCATCGTCTTTACTCCACTATATTTTCGCATTGCCACCATATAATCCCGAGCCTGCCATGGAGTTCTTAATCCTAGCATGTTTGCAATTCCCTGCTCTGATTTATCCGGCGCATAATAAGTCAACATCAAGTTGGAGTAAAAGCTAAATAATAGAGACAGCGTCATTTGGATCGGATTAGTTTTCGGATTTTCCTCAAAATATTTTATTATTTTGTTCGCTTTCAATATATCCTTTTCCACTAAAGCACTGCGCAATTCAAAGTTATTATAGTCTTTACTTATGCCGATATTCTTTTCTATCTGTTCAGGAGTAACACGTTTCTGTCCGGCAGGTAAAGTGATAATCAACTTTTCAAGTTCTCCGGTCAGACGACTTAAATCCGAGCCTACAAAATCAGCAAGCATAGAAGTTGCCTTCGGTTCCATATCAACCCCTTTTCGTTTCATATATGAAGCGATAAAACCGGGAAGTTGCGCATCTTTGATTTTTTTAGACTCAAACAATACACCTGTTTTTTCCACCTCGGCAGCTAACTTCTTTCTACGATCTAAAGTTCCATGCTTATGGCATATCACTAAGATAGTGGAAAGCAAAGGCTTTTGAAGATAATATGACAACTCCTCCATATTACGCACGGCCTGCGCTTCCTTAACGACTACTACTTGATGTTCTGACATCATGGGATAACGCTTTGCGGCATTTATAATCGTTGCCACATCCACGTCAGCACCATACACAACAGTCAGGTTGAATTCTTTTTCCGTTTCGCTCAACACATTATCCGTTATGTAATCTGCAATCAAGTCGATATAATACGACTCTTCTCCCATCAGGTAATAGACAGGGCGATACTGCTTTGCTCTCAATTCCTTGAGGATGTCATCACAGGTCAATTCTTGTTTTGCCATATATATTTTTTCAGAAAGACCGGATTACCAGTCGAATTTCAAGTGTTTAACAGTTTTCTTTTCATCAATAATCATACGCAGAGAAGCAATGCCAATTTCAACATGCTCTTCTACATAATTTCTGGTCACCAAATTATCGCTTTTATCCGTTTTCACTCCGTCGGGAGTCATTGGCTGATCGGATACCAATAATAACGCACCAGTAGGAATATGATTGGCAAAGCCACAACTAAACAGAGTTGCAGTTTCCATATCTACTGCCATAGCCCGTGTCTTTGTCAGATATTCTTTGAACGCATCATCATGTTCCCAAATACGACGGTTAGTGGTATATACAGTACCGGTCCAATAGTCGCGGCCTTTGTCACGAATGGATGAAGAAACGGCACGCTGCAACATAAATGCAGGCAACGCAGGAACCTCGGGAGGAAAATAATCATTGGAAGTTCCCTCCCCACGGATAGCCGCAATAGGAAGAATCAAGTCACCAAGCTGGTTTTTCTTGTCGATACCACCACATTTTCCGAGGAATAAACATGCTTTGGGGCGAATAGCACCCAGCAAGTCCATGATGATAGCAGCGTTGGGACTTCCCATACCGAAGTTAATCATTGTGATACCTTCGGCAGAAGCAGAAATCATATTTGCGTCCCTTCCTAAAATAGGAACATTAAACTGATTTGCGAAAATCTCGACGTACTTGTTGAAGTTAGTCAACAGAATATACTCTCCAAAATCATCCAGGTTACGTTTTGTGTAACGCGGCAGCCAATTAGCTACGATTTCTTCTTTTGTTTTCATAATTATCTATTAAATTTGTGCTCCCAATAATGGGAACCATTATTTAACTTACAAAAATAATAAATGTTATCGTTAAACCTACCAGTATTCGACACTAAAATAAACGTACGAAACGGAAAAAATGTAATTTTCGACGTTATTCGTAAACGATATGTCGCCCTTACCCCTGAAGAATGGGTACGGCAACACTTTGTTCACTTTCTTATTGCACACAAAGGATATCCGACTACCCTTCTTGCCAATGAAGTAATGGTGAAGTTGAACGGTACTACCAAACGATGCGATACAGTACTTTACCGGAGGGATTTATCCGCCCGGATGATTGTAGAATATAAAGCACCACACATTGAAATAACGCAAGCTGTTTTCGATCAGATTACCCGATATAATATGGTACTGAAAGTAGATTACCTGATTGTCAGCAACGGAATGCAACATTATTGCTGCCGTATGGATTATGAACATCAGAGCTATACGTTCCTCCAGGATATTCCAGATTACCATTCTTTATAAAATAATCCGCTGTATTCGCCTTAAAAAAACAGCCTTGCCGACAAGAATAAAATAGCGTCACTATCCCCTCAAGATAGTGACGCTATTTGCCTACTATGGTGACGCTATCCCGAACAGATAGCGTCACTATACCAACTACCCTTCCAGACAGTCTTCAAACAGCTTTTTACTTCTGCGTTGCAGCATCTTTCCCGCCACCATCATCTGCTTTCTTTTTACTGAACCGCTCTTGCAATTTCTGCATCAATTCGTAAAAATTAGGAATATAAATAGTAGCCAATAAAGTATTCATAGCCATACCAAACACAACAGCGGCCCCCAATGCTATACGACTTTGCGCACCTGCGCCGGTAGCGAACAACAACGGCATCACTCCTAGTACAAAAGCAAAAGATGTCATCAGGATCGGACGCAAGCGGACATGTCCCGCTTCAAATGCAGCTTCCCGAATCGAATTACCTTCGGCACGGAAATCACGGGCAAATTCCACAATCAAAATACCATTCTTTGCCGAAAGCGCAACAAGCAGAATGATACCGATTTGCGTATAAATACTGACCGGAGTTCCCATAATCAGACAGCCAATCATGGCCCCCAGCAATGCTACCGGCAATCCGATAACGGCTGCCACCGGGCTGGTCCAACTCTCATACTGTGCAGCAAGTACCAGGAAAGCAACAATTAGAGCCATCACGAGTACAATGGTAGTTGTATTTCCTGCCTGTGTTTCCTGATAAGCCACAGAAGTCCATTCATATCCAAACTCATCTCCCAGCTGTTCCTTAAATAATGCTTCCACTTCCTGTATGGCCTGCCCGGTGCTACTTCCCGGAGCAACGTTACAAGTCAGAGAAGCAGTCGAGTACATATTATAACGGTTTATTTGATCCTGTCCTAACTGTTCCTCCACTTTGGTGAAAGAAGAAAAAGGTACCATCTCTCCTGCTGCATTCGGCACACTTAGTTTCAAGACATCATCAATCACACGCTGTGCCTGATCCCGTGCCTCAATCTTCACTTGATAGATACGGCCGAATTCAACAAAATCATTCACATAAGCCGCTCCCATATAATAGCCCAATGTAGAGAAAACATCATTCAAGGCAATCCCCATAAACTGCACTTTATCACGATCGATATTCAAGAAATACTGCGGAACATTTGCCTGATACTGACTGGACACAGATCCTAAAGCCGGTTTAGAATGATAAGAAGCAAGCAACGCATTGATAGCTTGTTGCATTTCCGTCGGCCCCAGGTTACGCCGGTCTTCCAACTGAAGTTGCAAACCGCCGGAAGCACCCAGTCCCGGAATAGCCGGAGGAACCATCGCAAATACTTCCGCAGCCTGAATAGTCATATACGCTTCACCATTAAAACGGTTGACTACGGCAGCAGCCGTATGCTCCTTCCCTTTCCTTTCATCCCAGTTTTTCAGTACCACAAAATAAGTTGCCGAGTTGCTCTGCTCGCCGCCACCCATTATCGAGAAGCCGGAAATGCCAATATAATTCTTCACTTCCGGATAAGAATCCAGAATTGCATTAACCTTATCTCCCACTGCCTGCGTACGTTCAAGGCTGGCTGCAGGCGGAAGTTGAACAACAGCAATAAAATATCCGTCATCCTCGTCCGGAATGAAAGTAGACGGCCAATGCATAAAGAGCAATACAGCAATAACAGTCAAGGCACCGTAGGAAACAAGAGCCATTCCGGGACGCTGAAGCAACCATTTGACAATCTTGTCATACACTCCTTGCGTCTTGTCGTATGCTTTATTGAAACCTTTGTATATAAAGAAGTTAGAAGGTTTGCTCTTTTCAAGAAACAACGCACAGAGCGCAGGAGTCAACGTCAACGAATTGAAACCGCTCAACACGGTAGAAGCGGCAATGGTCAATGCAAACTGCTTATACAACTGCCCTGAAATTCCACTAATCATCATCGTTGGAATAAACACAGCCAGCAATACAAGCACTACCCCGACAATCGGGCCTGTAATCTCTCCCATCGCTTTCGTTACCGCTTCGCGGGGGGAGTACTGCCCGGTTTCCAGTAACCTCGAAGCATTCTCCACCACCACTATCGCGTCATCCACCACAATGGCAACTGCCAGAATCAGCCCGAACAACGTCAGTGTATTGATAGAGAAACCAAATGCCGCCATCACGGCAAATGTACCAATCAACGATACCGGGATGGTAATACAAGGAATAATCACAGCCCTCCAATTCTGCAAGAACAGGAAAATAACGAGAATCACCAGCAAAGTCGTTTCAAAGAATGTGACCATCACTTCATCAATAGAAGCATGGATCACATCGGTCGTATCCAAAGTGACATTATACGAAACTCCTCTCGGAAAACTTGCCGCCAATTCCTCCATTTTAGCCTTCACTCCTTTGGAGACATCCAGCGAATTGGAACCCGGTTGCTGGTAAATAGCAATGGCAGCCGTAGGTTTTCCATTCAATCGTGACACTACGCTATATGACGCAGACCCCAAATCGATGCGTGCAATATCCTTCAGGCGAAGCATCGCTCCGTTCTGTTCGCGGCGGATAATAATATCGCCGAACTGTTCTGGAGATTTCAATCGTCCCTGGACATTCAATGTATACTGAAAAGCATTATTATTATCCTGCCCGATAGGTTGACCGATATATCCGGCAGATACTTCCACATTCTGCGACTGGATAGACTGATAAACCTGTTGCGGTGAAATATTCCGTATACGCATAGCCTCCGGATCGAGCCAGATGCGCATCGAATAGTCCCCCGCTCCCATAACATTCACAGCACCCACTCCGGGCACACGTGTCAGCTGGTCTACTAAATTCAGTTTGGCATAATTAGTCAGATACAGGCTATTGTATACAGAATCCTGCGAAGTCATTGTCAGGAACATCACAATGTTTGAAGACTGTTTCTGCACAGTGACTCCTTGCACAACTACCGGTTCCGGCAGTGATGACTGCGCGATACTTACCCTGTTTTGTACCTGCACAGTTGCCATATCGATGTCCGTACCGACAGCGAATGTAATGGTCAGAGAATACGCTCCCGAAGAGGAAGAATTGGAAGACATATAAAGCATACCATCTACACCATTCACCTGCTGTTCGATAGGAATACCCACTGTTTGGGCAACAGTTTCAGCATTTGCCCCGGGATAAACGGCAGAGACCTGCACCGTTGGCGGCGTGATCTCCGGAAATTGCGCCACAGGCAATATATTGAGTGTGACCAGACCGGCTACTACAATAAGCAGGGCAAGGACAGTAGCAAATATCGGTCGGTTGATAAAAAACTTAGAAAACATAATATATAGGTTTAAAAGCAGCCTCTCCACAGCCTTCTCCCAAAGAGAGGGAGCAAGAAGTTACCTTTGTTAATTAATCGGTTTTAAGTACATCGCCTTTATTGATTTCATTTGTTAGTCAATCAGTTAGCAAAGGACTTTACTTTTCTCTCTTGGGAAGAGAATCAGGAAGAGGCTTTATCTTCATTCCGTCTCTGACTTTCATCAAAGCCTCTGTGACATACTGTTCTTGCGGAGAAAGTCCTCCCACTATCTGCCGTAAAGTGCCGTCGACCAACTGTCCTATTTCAATATGCCGGTAATGAACTATATTCGAATCATTTACAACATATAAATATTTACCCAACTGATCGGTCCCGATAGAACCTTCCTTCACCAACACCGCATTTTTAGCTTCTCCATAAGGTAAAGTAATGCTTACATACAACCCACTCTTCAATATCCCTTTCGGATTATCAAAATTGGCACGAACCGTCAGCGTTCCTGTATTCAAATCTACATTGGGTGAAAGATAGTCGAGGGCAGCCGGATAAGTTTCAGTTCCCTCCTTTCCCAGTTGAACCATTATTTTCTGCGGAAGATTGGCAGGTAATTGTTGGTTATCCATAGCCATCGTCAACCATTGATTATCAGCTACATTGAAGTAAGCATACATCTGATTATCCTTATAAATAGTAGCCAATGTAACCGGCTGCAACGAGCCGCCGACATAACTTCCTACATCCACCGTCGCCTTACTGATAGTGCCATCAAACGGCGCACGAACATAACAATATCCCAAGTTTGTACGGGCGGTGCTCAAAGCAGCTTCCGCATTGCTGACAGCTGCAACCCCTTCTGCCACAGACGATTCAGCCTGAAGCACCTGTATCTGACTGACAGCATCACTCTTTACAGCCTCTTTCATACGGCTATAATTATTACGGGCATATTCCAGTTGAGCCTGGGAGGTTTTCAGTTCTGCTTCTGCCTGCTCCACCTTGTCTTTATACAAAGTAGGTTCAATGACAAACAGCAGTTGTCCCTGTTTCACTCGTCCGCCAGGAACATACGAGGTAGACTGCAAGGTTCCGTTCACTCGGGCCACAAGATTCACCGTTTTTTCAGTTGTCAGATAGCCCGGGTAATCTTTCGTCAAAGTAATATCCTCCACTATGGGCTTGGTCACGCTAATTTCCGGAGTGGGCATACCTCCCATCGCTCCTGCACTTTTCTTCTCCTTGCAACCCGTCAATATAGGCAGTGCAAGAAAGATATACATCAGTTTTTTCATATCTGTTAGGTTATATATTTTTTGATTGATTTTTTTATTCTCTCCAACCGCCTCCCAAAGCCTTGTAAAGGGCTATCAGTTGCAAAAGTGAACTCCCTTGTGCCTGTACCAGCTGATTCTCGTAAGATAACAGAGAACGTTGCGCATCGAGTACGTTTTGGAAAGGAGAGAGTCCCTGCTTGTACAGTTCCAGTGAAAGTTTCAATGTCTCAATCCCTTGATTACGCACTTCCCGCAGGGCGACAATCTGTTTGATTGAATTCCGGTAGCCATTCATAGCGTTGTCAGTCTCCTGTACGGCAGTCAAAACCGTCTGGTTAAACTGATTGATCGCTTCATCCAGTTGCGCTTTCGCCAGTCGGGTTGCGTTCACCAACTGTCCTCCGCTGAAAATAGTCCAGCTCAATGACGGAGCGATTTCATAAGTCATACTTTTACTTTTGGTGAGATCCTTCAAATCACGGGCGGCATATCCAAATGATCCTTTCAAGAAAACTTTCGGCAACCAATCCGCTTTTGAGGCTCCCAGCAATGCCGCTTGTGCATTCACGCTCAATTCCGCACCTCGTACATCAGGCCGTCTCAATAACAAATCGACAGGTAGCCCCACTCCGATCGGTTCCATGTAATCGGGCAGTGTTCCGCCGGATTCGAGAACCGGACGAATATCCTGCGGATACATTCCCAATAAAACGGCCAATGTCGTTATATACTGATTGATACCCGCTTCCAGTTGAGGAATGGAGGCTTTCGTATTATACAACACAGACTTAGCCTGTGCCACATCGAGCTTGGCAACAAGTCCGGTATTATAGCGTACCTCGGTGATTTTCAGTACTTCCTCCTGCGAAGCACTGTTTTTCTTCACCACCTCAAGTTCTTGTTGCAATTCCCTTAGATTGATATAGGCCGAGGCTACTTCCGCAGCCAACGAAACCATAACACCTGTGTACTCTTCCTTACTGGCGGCAAAATTCTCTTTCTGTGCTTTTACCCGCTTGCGGATACTGCCAAAGATATCCAGCTCCCAACTCATACTTAGCGAAGCATCATAATAATGATCCGTTGTTTGAGGCAGCGAACTGGTATTTCCACTTGTTTCCTGACGGGTCCACCCTGCATTCAGTCCGATGGAAGGAAAGAAATTACTACGTTCTATCCAAAGATTGGCACGGGCAGCGGCTATACGGTTGATTGCCATTGCAACGGAATAATTACGATCTACTGCCAGAGCTATCAAAGAGTCCAGTTTGGCGTCTTGGAATGACTTCCACCAATGGTCATCCACCGGAAGTATCTGTTGAAACACTTCCCCGCTCTCTTCCCAATCGTTAGGGAGCGGAGCTTTCAAATAATGGTTTGCAGTCTGTCCAACCGCAGTTACAGTTGAAAGAAACATAAGGAGCGATGTGCCCCACACTCGTATACTCATATCAGTTCAGGTTTTTATGAAATGAAAAGATAACAACTAAAGGGTAAGTTTGTTTACCGGAGTAAAATTGGAGTAAAACTCCCACGCGACGCAATATTATTTTGAAGTATTCGATTTCCCTTTATACGGGCACTTACTAAAACAAAAAAAGCCCCGCATTGCTGCAGGGCTTACTTTATATCTCAAAATAGTAACTTTACTTACTACTTCACTGCTTTCTTTATTCAGCAGTTTTTCTTCTGATAGCTCTTTTGGTAGTAGTTGCCGGAGCTTCTTCCACCTTGTGTTCGATTTGTACACCAGCCAATTCCGGGTCAATCATAATACGTCCGCAGTATTCGCAAACGATTACTTTCTTACGAGAGCGGATATCCAGCTGTCTCTGGGGCGGAATCTTGTTAAAGCAACCACCACATGCGTCACGTTGCACATACACAATACCCAATCCGTTACGAGAGTTCTTGCGGATACGTTTGAAAGACTGCAACAGACGTGGTTCAATCTTAGTTTCCAAGTCTTTAGCTTTGTCTCTCAATTTCTCTTCTTCCTGTTTGGTTTCAGAGATAATTTCATCCAGTTCGCTCTTTTTCTGCTCCAGGTCTTTCATTCTTTCGTTAAGAATCTGATCGTTCTTTGTCACTTCAGCCTCTTTTTCTTCTTTATCAGCAGAATATTCTTTGATTCTCTTTTCGCAAAGTTCGATCTCCAATGTCTGGAATTCGATTTCCTTTGTCAAGAAGTCATATTCACGGTTGTTGCGAACATTGTCTTGTTGTGACTTATATTTTTCTACTGAAGCCTTTGCTGTTTCGATTTCTACTCTCTTGCCGGCAATAGCAGATTTCAGTTCATCCACTTCAGCTTTGATCTTGTCGATACGGGTACTCAAACCGGCAATTTCATCTTCAAGGTCTTGCACTTCCAACGGAAGTTCACCTCTCAATGTCTTGATTTCATCAATCTTAGACAACATCGTTTGCAGTTGGAACAGTGTCTTCAGTTTCTGTTCTACCGTCAACTCATTCGGATCTTTTTTTGCTTCTCTAGCCATTTTACTTATAAATATTTTATGGGATTCGTATTTATTTTACTCAATTGGAGTGCAAAATTAGGAAATAAATCCCGGATTATGGAATAAAAAATTTCTTTTGTATATTGTTCGCTTTCGTAATGACCAATCTCTGCCATCAGAATATCTTCTTCATGGCCGAAATAATCATGATATTTAATTTCGCCGGTAATAAAAACATCCGCTCCCAACCGGATTGCCTGTGGAAGCAAAAATGCACCTGCACCGCCGCACAATGCCACTCTCTGTATCTCTCTTCCCTTCAGCTTGTTGTGACGCAAACATCCCACTTCGAATGTCTTTTTGATGCGTTTCAAAAATTCGAGCTCTGTCTCCGATTCATCCAATTCACCGACAATTCCCGATCCCGCCTGTGACCAGTCGTTCAATAACGGATAAATGTCGAATGCCGGTTCCTCATAAGGATGGGCAGCCAATAAAGCCTTGATAGTTTCCGCCTTTTTAAAGGAAGGAAGAATCGTTTCAATCCTCACCTCCTCTTCGTGGTGCAGTTCTCCGATTGTTCCACAGAAAGGATGCGTTCCCTCTTTTGCCCGGAAAGTTCCCTCTCCTTTCAGATTATAACTGCATGAATCATAGTCGCCTATATTTCCGCATCCGGCAGCAAACAGTGCTTCGCGTACCGCGTCAGCTTGTGCGTAAGGGACAAACGTCACCAACTTAACCAAGTTATTCTCTTTCGGCTCAAGCACTTTCAAATTCTTCAATCCGATTTTTTCGGCTATCTTATAATTGACTCCACCTTGTGCATTATCCAGATTGGTATGCGCCGAATAAATCACAATATCATTCTTTATTGCTTTCAATATACAGCGTTCCACATAATCCTTGCCCGTAATGGATTTATACCCTTTAAAAATCAGCGGATGATGAGATATGACGAGATTGTAACCCAACGCGATCGCTTCATCCAACACAGCTTCAGTAACGTCAAGACACAACAAAGCCCCTGTTGCTTCCGCTTCTGTCAATCCGATTTGCAGGCCGGCATTATCAAAGCCGTCTTGCAATGGCAGAGGCGCGAATCGTTCAAGGGCGCTTACTATTTGCTTAATTTTCATTATTTGGTAGAAAATTTGGTTGCAAATATAATAAATAAAAAAGGAATAATCATACTAAACGGTCGTTTTTTAGAGAATTTATCGTTATCCGTTTTCTTGAGACCACCGTAAAAGATATCAAACACCACCCGAAAACTATCAAATAAGACCTAAAAACTATCCGATGATAGAAATTCCCCTAAATTCCGTCGGATTCTCCCCCAGCGGGATCGACAAAATACCTTAAACTTGCAACATCAAAATTTTAACAACGAATACTCACATTTTAAAAACAACACATATGAAAAGTTTAAGCTTCAGAAAAGACTTGGTAGGCGTTCAGGAAGAACTACTACGTTTCGCATACAAACTGACAACAGACCGCGAAGAAGCGAACGATTTGCTGCAGGAAACCTCATTAAAAGCATTAGATAACGAAGAAAAATATACACCTGATACAAATTTCAAAGGATGGATGTATACCATCATGCGCAATATCTTTATCAATAACTATCGCAAGGTAGTTCGTGACCAGACATTTATTGACCATACAGACAATCTCTACCATCTTAATTTACCGCAAGACGCAGGGTTTGAAAGTACGGAAAAGACATACGACCTGAAAGAGATGCACCGCGTAGTCAATGCTCTTCCGAAAGAATACAGAATTCCGTTCGCCATGCACGTTTCCGGATTCAAATACCGCGAAATTGCAGAAAAACTGAATCTTCCGTTGGGCACTGTAAAGAGCCGTATCTTCTTCACGCGCCAGAAATTACAGGAAGAACTGAAAGACTTCCGCTAAACCCTAACTATATCTACATCAGTTTCAGATTAAACAATTGATTTCATTTTTCAGTTTTATCAATAGGCAAAAGGCAAAGAGAGTGTATATTCTTTTTGCCTTTTGCCTGTTTTCATCGGACAAATATGGATAAAAATCAATGCCGGAATAAAAACTAATTATAAAATTCTGCGTAAAACTTCCGTTATTTATTGAAAATCTGTATTTTTACTTCCACTAAATAATAAATACGATGAAAACAATTCTGACTCTACTGTTGCTGATAGTTGTGACGACCTCCTGTCAACTCAAAAAGAGTGATAATACGGAAACGGCTGTAACCGAGTCTACAGAAATTGACAATGCCGAAGATTGCACGGCAGATACGGTCAAAGCTACTGCTATCTTCTGGATTGATAAAGCAGAAACCAAACACTGCAAAGAGTACGGCTTTCGTACCATCAAAGCCCATGTTCTCATTCGTGAAGATGGAAAGGTCGATTTGATGTCATTCGTCAAAAAACAATCCCCGGCTGTAGAGACGTACATACGCCATCATCTTTCCAAATTTAAAGTGTCGGAAAAGATGTTTGAAGGCGGGTATGTGCAACCCGGAGAACAATTCGTGCAGCTTCGCTGCTTATGGGGAATGTTGAAAGGCAAGTAATCAATGTGCTCACAACCGGAGCTAAAAGCAAAGATAACCCGTTGTCTTAGCGTCTATCTTTCGCTTTTCATCTGTACTTTGTTTTTCAGCGCATACCGCTCGTCTACCACCCTGTCGGTAGGAAAGAAAGTGAAAATAAGCCGCCACTCTCCTTCTTTATAGATAAATTTACGCCCGCTGGCTCCACGAAGAATTGCTTTGTGCTTTTCCCGCAGGAACGATTCGATATGTTCCGGCATTTCAGTGCCGGATGCCGAAAACTCCACTGTTATAAAAAAATGCGGAATAGAAGTTTCAGCCACTTTACGGAATATCTGATCGGTAATTGTCATTTTCGGGGTTCTTTGGTTACCTCTAATAATTTCCCATATGCGTCAAAAGATCGGCGTGAAGCCAATGAAATAGTAATCATCAGCGACAGCATAGATGCCGTAAAAGTAATCACCATAATCATCATCTGATACTTGATGGCAACATTCGGACTGCTTCCTCCCAGAATTTGTCCGATCATTGTGCCGGGAAGAGCAACCAATCCCATCACGGAAATGTTCGCAATCAGCGGACTGAAGGATTTAATAATGGCCTGTCGGATAAATGGAGCCTGCGCTTCCTGCCTTGTTGCTCCGTTCCCCAGTAAATAACGGTACAACTGTTGCTCACGTTTTAATCCGCTATAATACGTATTCAAAGCTATCACATTGCTCGAAAGCATATTACCCATCAGGATACCGAATATCGGAATAAAGTATTGGGCGCTAAATATATTGTCCAATTGAAGAACAATACCGATAAAGTACAAGCCTACCAGTACAACACTACAAAGAAATCCTACCGTAATAGGGATTAATAAGATACGATGTTTCAACTGGGTACGCACCAGTGCTGTCTGTCCGGCTACGAATATCATAATTATCACCCAAAGGAAGTTAATCCAGGGATTGTTCCATAAAAAGAGATATTTCAGATACATGCCGATAAAGAACAGTTGGATAATCATCCGTACTGTACCAATCAGGGCAGGTTTCAGTAGTCCCGTTTTAAACTTCCAAAGATAAAAGAACGGGATGGCAAGCAGAAGCAAGCCTATAAAAAGATTATAATATGATATATCAATCGTTCCCACAGTGTATTCTTAACAATTCTATCCGATTCGTGTTAGCGTTCTCTCCAATCGTTACAATTCTATTAAATAATGACAACCCGAAGCAAAATCCTTATCATGCGATACGGCCAGCACTGCTGTTCCCCTTTCCGCCTGTCGCCGGAAGAAAGACAAGACCCTACCGGTCGAATCGGCATCCAAAGCAGAAGTAGGTTCGTCTATAATAATCAGAGGTTTATTGAGCATAGCGGCTACAGCAAGCATGATGCGTTGACGCTGACCGCCCGACACTTCATTCACTCTCTTGGTATATAATTCATGTTCCAGTCCCAATTCATCAAAACAGGCAAAAAGCCTTTCTTCCGAAAAAGGGACAGAACGGTTCACTTTCAGTCCGAACGGGAGAGCTACCATCTCTTTCACCCATTCGAAAGGCAATGCCAATTCCTGGGGAATCCATGCAATCTGCCTACGGACACTATCGATGGTTGATCTATCAAGCAATGTTTCCCCTACCCGCACAGATCCTTCTTTCAAAGGTACAAACCCCATCACCGCATTCAGCAACGAAGTTTTTCCACAACCGGATTGCCCTACGATACAGGCTGTCTCTCCCCTTTCCAGTTTCATATTAAAACCGGAGAAAAGCACTTCCGTACCAAAAGCAATACAGGCGTTATTAATATGTAGCATAGCGTTTTTAATTCTTTCTCTCCGGCAAAGGTACTATTTTCTTGAAAAACGTTATCTTTGCCTCACTAATTAATTCAAGAAAAGTTATGATACTGAACGAAAGAGATGCCCGTCATGAGCATGTATTACAAGTAGCCCGCCAGATGATGACGGCTGCGCGTACTGCTCCGAAAGGAAAAGGAATCGATATTATCGAAGTGGCCCTAATCACGGATGAAGAGATTAAACAACTATCGGACACTATGATAGCTATGGTAGAAGAACACGGAATGAAATTTTTCCTTCGTGATGCCGACAACATCTTAAGTGCCGAATGTGTTGTATTGATAGGAACACGCGAGCAGACACAAGGCTTAAACTGCGGTCATTGCGGCTTCACCACCTGCGACGGACGTACCGGAGGAGTTCCCTGCGCATTGAACAGCATAGACGTAGGTATCGCCATAGGTTCCGCCTGTGCTATGGCAGCCGATTTGCGTGTAGACACACGTGTGATGTTCTCCGCCGGGCTGGCAGCACAACGCCTGAACTGGCTGAAAGACTGCAAGATGGTAATGGCCATTCCTGTAAGTGCATCTTCTAAGAATCCGTTCTTTGACCGGAAGCCAAAGCAAGAAACGAATTCATAATAATACGTAATGATGCGTAACAGGCACACTGACGACTGACGCAGACAATAAACTGATTTTATAAATAACCAAATAGATAATAGTCTAATGGGAATCATGGTTGGACTTCCCAGCCCAAGTGGCTCGGAGAAAGATTTGCAATTGAATTTCGGCAAAAACATGACCGTGCAGGTAGAAATGAGAGCCCCTCATTTGCCCGCCGAATGGCATACGCAGAGTGGTATACAGTTGACATGGCCACACGCCGGTACAGACTGGGCATACATGCTGGCAGAAGTGCAAGAGTGTTTTATAAACATAGCCAGGGAAATAGCGAAGCGAGAGTTACTATTGATTGTCACCCCCGAACCGGAAGAAGTGAAAAAGCAGATAGCTGCTACCGTCAACATGAACAACGTCCGCTTTCTGGAATGTGCCACCAATGACACATGGGCACGCGACCACGGAGCCATCACCATGATAGACACCGGCACCCCTTCCCTGCTCGACTTTACATTCAACGGCTGGGGACTGAAATTTGCTTCCGAACTGGATAATCAAATCACCAAACAAGCGGTAGAAGCCGGAGCCTTGAAAGGCCAGTATATAGACCGCCTCGATTTCGTTCTCGAAGGAGGCTCCATCGAAAGCGACGGAATGGGCACACTGCTCACTACCTCCGAATGTCTGCTGTCTCCCCAGCGGAACGGGCGACTGAACCAGGTAGAGATAGAAGAATACCTGAAATCAACCTTCCACCTGCAAAAGGTTCTTTGGTTAGACCACGGCTATCTTGCCGGCGACGACACTGACAGCCACATCGACACTTTGGTACGTTTCTGTTCTACCGACACCATTGCTTACGTAAAATGCGACGACAAAGAAGACGAACACTACGAAGCATTACTCGCAATGGAGGAACAACTGAAAACATTCTGCACCTTAGCAGGAGAACCCTATCGCCTGTTAGCCTTACCGATGGCGGACAAGATCGAAGAAGACGGCGAACGCCTGCCCGCAACTTACGCCAACTTCCTGATTATGAACGAAGTTATTCTCTACCCGACATACCATCAGCCGGCAAATGACCAAAAAGCAAGAGAAGTGTTACAACAAGCATTCCCAGACTATCAAATAATCGGAATAGACTGCCGTGCCCTGATTAAGCAACACGGTTCCCTGCATTGTGTCACCATGCAATACCCATTGGGAGTTATAAAATAACGAATGAATCAACCAAGTAATTATTCATCATGAAAAAGATAAAAGTCGGAATCATCCAACAATCCAATACCGCAGATATTCGGGTCAACCTGATGAACCTCGCAAAGAGTATCGAGGCTTGCGCTGCTCACGGTGCGCAACTGATTGTGCTTCAAGAGTTACACAATTCACTTTATTTCTGCCAAACAGAAAACACCAACCTGTTTGATCTGGCTGAACCCATTCCCGGACCATCCACAGGCTTTTATTCCGAGTTGGCAGCCGCCAATAAAGTAGTCCTTGTCACCTCTCTTTTTGAGAAACGTGCCCCCGGACTATATCATAACACCGCTGTTGTGTTCGACCGCGACGGAAGCATTGCGGGTAAATACCGGAAAATGCATATTCCCGATGATCCGGCTTACTACGAAAAATTCTATTTCACTCCCGGAGACATCGGTTTTGAACCCATTCAAACCTCTTTAGGAAAGCTGGGCGTACTGGTATGCTGGGATCAATGGTATCCGGAAGCTGCCCGCCTGATGGCACTGAAAGGTGCGGAACTTTTAATTTATCCTACTGCCATTGGCTGGGAAAGCAGTGACACGGACGACGAAAAAGCCCGCCAACTCAACGCCTGGATTATTTCGCAGCGTGCCCATGCCGTTGCCAATGGTCTTCCTGTTATCTCCGTCAACCGTGTAGGACACGAGCCCGATCCTTCCGGACAGACAAACGGCATCCTATTTTGGGGAAACAGTTTCGTAGCAGGACCGCAAGGAGAATTCCTGGCACAAGCCGGAAACGATCATCCGGAAAACATGGTAGTGGAAATAGATATGGAACGCTCGGAAAACGTCCGCCGCTGGTGGCCTTTCCTCCGTGATCGCCGGATTGACGAATACGAAGGACTTACCAAACGCTTTCTCGATTAAAGTTCAATGCAGAAGTTCCCCAATAAAGTTCACTCCCAAAGACATAAGAGAGGATATTTATAAATATCACAACAAAAAAGGAGCTGTCTAACGAATTCTAAATATTGAAAATCACCCACGCTACAGATAGTTATAGCGTGGGTGAAATTATTAATAGGGACTTGTCAGACAGTCCCTATTATATTTATTATGTGGGAAATGTCTCTGCTACAATAAGGAAATAAGAAGGGCACAGAGTCAAAATCTAAATTTAAAACTCTGTGCCCTTTCTATATATTATATTTAATAACTATTTCATTGAAAAGTTATTTTCTTGTTGGCTAGGAAATTAGCTCCTCCATAAATAAACAATCCCAGAAATTGAGCCAGATATTCATTCATGTCCAGTCCTTCTACCAATAAGATAAGAAATAAAAACTGTGCGGTGTAAGCCACGGCAAAAGCAGAACAAAAGAGCAGTATCTGTTTCCAGATACTATTCTTTTTATTTTCTACAGGGAATATCCAGTATTTGCACCAGATAAAGTTATGGATTTGAGCTATCAGATACGCTGTTATATTAGCCACCATATAGTCGCCGTCAAATGACATTTCTTTCATCATTAACCATACAACCAACGCCATAATCAAAGCGTTCATTGTACCGATGACTATAAAACGGAATATGCGTACAGATTCTTTCACTCGCCCTCTTTCAAATCTACGATCAAATTCAGTTCATCAAGCTGGCTCTGGTCGATTGCAGAGGGTGCGTCCAGCATTACATCACGTCCGGAATTATTTTTCGGGAACGCAATACAGTCGCGTATAGAATCCAATCCTGCAAACAAAGACACCCAACGGTCGAGTCCGTATGCCAAACCACCGTGAGGAGGCGCACCATACTTAAAGGCATTCATCAGGAAGCCAAACTGTGCCTCTGCCTTCTCCGGAGTGAATCCAAGAATCTCGAACATCTTCGCCTGCAATTTCGCATCGTGGATACGGATAGATCCGCCGCCAACTTCCACACCGTTGATTACCATATCGTATGCATCTGCACGTACAGCTGCCGGGTCAGTGTCCAACATCGGAATATCTTCCTCTTTCGGATGAGTAAACGGATGATGCATAGCCATCAGGCGTCCTTCCTCTTCGCTCCATTCGAACATCGGGAAGTCAATCACCCAAAGGCAAACAAACTTATTCTTATCACGCAATCCCAGTTGAGCACCCATTTCCAGACGAAGCTCGCAAAGTTGTTTACGTGTTTTCATTACATCGTCGCCAGACAGAATCAGAATCAAATCACCCGGTTTAGCTCCGAATGCTTCTTTCATTTGCTGGAGCACCTCCTGCGCATAGAATTTATCTACACTCGATTTCACCGTTCCGTCGGCTTCCACACGGGCATAAACCATTCCTTTCGCACCAATCTGCGGTTTCTTTACAAATTCGGTCAATGCATCCAGCTGCTTGCGGGTATAAGTCGCAGCACCTTCGGCACAGATACCACCCACATAAGCCGCATTATCGAATACAGAGAATCCGTGACCTTTCATGATATCCATCAGTTCCACGAATTTCATGCCGAAACGCAAATCCGGTTTATCGCTACCATAATATTTCATGGCGTCCGCCCAAGACATACGTTGGAATGGTTCATTCAGTTCCACACCACGAAGAGTCTTAAACAAATGTTTAGCCATTCCTTCGAAAGTAGTGATAATATCTTCTTGCTCAACGAAGCTCATTTCACAGTCGATCTGTGTAAATTCCGGCTGACGATCGGCACGTAAGTCCTCGTCGCGGAAACATTTCGCAATCTGGAAATAACGGTCGAAACCGGAAACCATCAACAACTGTTTTAAGGTCTGCGGAGACTGCGGAAGTGCGTAGAACTGTCCCGGATTCATACGTGACGGCACCACGAAGTCGCGTGCGCCTTCAGGAGTAGAACCGATCAAAACGGGCGTTTCCACTTCGATGAAACCCAGACTATCCAGATATTTGCGAACTTCAATTGTCATTTTATGACGCAGTTCCAAATTGGAACGTACAGCGTTACGGCGTAAATCCAGATAACGGTATTTCATGCGGATATCATCCCCCCCATCCGTGTTATCTTCGATAGTGAACGGAGGAGTCATGGCAGTATTTAGTACGTTCAGTTCGGAAACAATGATTTCAATGTCTCCGGTAGGAATGTTTGCATTCTTGCTGAAACGTTCATTAACCGTTCCTGTCACTTGAATGACGAACTCACGTCCCAATTTATTAGCACGTTCACAGAGTTCAGCATTAATTTCTTCATTAAAAACCAATTGGGTAATTCCGTAACGGTCGCGAAGGTCAATGAAAGTCATCCCTCCCATCTTACGGCTGCGCTGTACCCATCCGGACAGCGTGACTTGCTTGTTTACATCAGAGATTCTAAGTTCTCCACATGTGTGCGTTCTAAACATATATTTTTTATTTAAACGATTATCACTCGCGTTTTTATTTTGATCGAACCAAAACTGCGCAAAAGTACGCAATAATTTGTAATTCGGTGTCAGTAATCCGTTATTTTATCAGACTTTCTTTGTCAGCTTTTTCAATATTTTCTTGTTTCTATCTGTTATATTGTCGACGATGGCTTCATTCATCAATTTGATACCATTCATATATTCCTGCGCTCTTTGGAGCACATTGGCTGCGTCCTTTTCCGATGCTCGTGGCACTACCACGCGCAATCCTCTTTGAATCAGTTGAATATTTACATTGGCATCCGTTTCCATGGGGTCACCATCAAAATGCACGACGCCCGGAGTAGTCCGGCGGATGCACAACTGTTTGCAGCGGAAAGTCTTGATACGGCTATTCTGATCGATTGTTTTATTGAATAATTGAAAGGCCAATGAAGGAACGTCCAATACGGTGAACGGTTCGAGAATGGTCACATCCAGCAAACCATCTGTCAGAGTGGCTTGTGGTGCGATATAAGCATTGTTTCCATATTGCGACGCGTTTCCGCAGGCAATCAGGAAGGCTTTATACTTGGAGACTCCGTTTTCCGTTTCCAGTTCATACGTTTCCGGCTCATATTTAAGACTTTCCTGCAGGGTTTTCTCCAGATAAGTCAATAGCCCCCGTTTACCGGCATGCGCAAACTTCAGACTGACAAACGCGTCGAATCCCACTCCGCAAGTGCAGAAAAAATCTGTACCGTTGATCTTACCATAATCTATCACATCCATGCAACCTTCGTTCAGCACTTCCAATGCTCTCTTCGGTTCCATCGGTATATGCAGATGCCTCGCCAGTCCATTGCCCGATCCGCAGGGAATAATTCCCAGTGCGGTATCAGTATGCACCAACGAACGAGCTATTTCATTGATCGTTCCGTCCCCACCGATAGCCACTACTATATCTGTTTTCTCTTCGGCAGCTTTGGCAGCTATTTCTACTGCATGACCGGCTCTTTCCGTATACACTACTTCCCAAGAGTATCTCGCCTTGTCTATTTTTTCGTCCAGCAAGTTAAGAATCAATTCTTTACTTTGTGTTCCCGAAATAGGATTGACGACGAATTTTATTTTTTTCATTCTTTCGTTCATGCTATTCTTGTCGATTGTAGACGACAAAAGTAATATAAATATCTTAAATTTTAATCTGTTAGAGGTTTCTAATCATACGAGAGCAACTTTTTTCTCTTAAAAAGAACAGATAAAAGCAAATTTTGTTATCTTTGCCCCCTGTTTTTAAACACTTGTTAAGATAAAAGGATGTAAGATCGTCAGCGAACGATCTGAGTATGAGTATAAAAATTATAATTCATGGGATTATTACAAGAGAAGTTAGCTAAGTACGACCTGCCACAAAAGTTTATGGCACAGGGCGTTTACCCATATTTCCGTGAGATAGAAGGAAAGCAGGGTACAGAGGTAGAAATGGGCGGACACGAAGTGTTGATGTTCGGTTCCAATGCATACACTGGCCTTACGGGAGATGAAAGAGTGATTGAAGCAGGTATCAACGCCATGCATAAATATGGTTCCGGTTGCGCAGGCTCGCGCTTCTTGAATGGTACGCTTGACCTGCACGTTCAGTTGGAAAAAGAACTGGCTGCCTTTGTAGGCAAAGACGAAGCACTCTGCTTCTCAACCGGTTTTACGGTGAATTCCGGAGTTATTCCTGCTTTGACAGACCGCAATGATTATATCATTTGCGATGACCGCGACCACGCATCTATCGTAGATGGCCGTCGTCTCTCCTTCTCTCAACAATTAAAATACAAGCATAACGATATGGCGGACCTGGAAAAGCAACTTCAAAAGTGCAATCCGGATTCAGTGAAACTAATCATAGTGGACGGTGTGTTCTCTATGGAAGGTGACTTGGCAAACTTGCCCGAAATCGTACGCTTGAAACATAAATACAACGCTACTATCATGGTAGACGAAGCTCACGGCTTGGGCGTATTCGGAAAACAAGGACGTGGCGTCTGCGACCATTTCGGTCTGACTCACGAGGTTGATTTGATTATGGGTACTTTCAGCAAGTCACTGGCTTCTATCGGCGGATTTATCGCTGCTGATTCTTCTATCATCAACTGGTTACGTCACAACGCACGTACTTATATTTTCAGTGCATCCAACACTCCGGCTGCTACTGCATCTGCTCTCGAAGCTCTCCACATCATCCAAAATGAACCGGAAAGACTTGAAGCATTGTGGGAAGCTACCAACTATGCATTGAAACGTTTCCGTGAAGCTGGCTTTGAAATCGGTGCAACAGAATCACCTATCATCCCTCTTTACGTACGTGACACGGAAAAAACGTTTATGGTTACCAAATTAGCTTTTGATGAAGGTGTATTCATCAATCCGGTTATTCCTCCGGCATGTGCACCGCAAGATACTTTGGTACGTGTGGCATTAATGGCTACTCATACAAAAGATCAAATAGACCGTGCTGTAGAAAAGCTAGTTAAGGCATTTAAAGCATTGGATCTTTTATAATCTACGAAAAATATATCACTCATTATTGGGTGAATAAAATGAAGTCTGACACAAATCAATGTGCCAGACTTTTATTTTATCTTATTCACTCTTGAGTACTTCTGCTGGATTTTGCCGGGCGGCTTTCCACACGCGCCAGATGATGCTTAAGAAAATGACAAGGCCCATTCCTATAAATATAACTGCATATAACCACCATTCCATCGGTGTTTGCTTTATATAATTTTCAAGCCAATGCTTCATCATAGCATATCCTAGCGGAAAAGCAAAGAACGATGAAAGTACAAGTAAAAATAAATATTCTTTAAAGAATAGATTCAAGATTATTCCTATATTGGCTCCATTTACCTTGCGTATAGCTATTTCTTTACGACGTTGCTGACAGGATAAAGTCACTAACGAGAATATACCAAATACCGCAATTAATATACAAATAGCAGAAACCACACTCAACAGTTTGCACAATGTTCTCTCTGATTTCATGTAAGCGTCGTAAACTTCTTCAATATTAGACAACATCAATTCTGCATTTGGATTAACTTTATTCACTTCCGCTTTTATCTTTTCAGAAACAATATTCCAAGTTCCCTCTTTCACTTTGAATATAATACCTCCTCTGTCTCTACTATCTGGTAAATGAAACATAGCAGGAGCTACCGGATGTATTGGAGCATTATATGAAATATTTTTAATAACACCTTTCACTATACATTGCTTTCCTAATTTTCCCATTTTCTTTCCAATCGGTTGTGTCCATCCGAAAGCTTTCATAGCAGCTTCATTTATAACAACCATATCTTTTCCATCCTTTTCATCCAGCATACTTCCATTCAACACCTCTACTCCAAAGAAATCGGCATAGTCCTGATTAATCGTTTCATCTTCCAATTCAATATATTGTTCACTATCAGCGACCTTTCCATCCCATTCCTTTACCCTATATATTGAATAAAACATCTTAGGAATAGGTGTATGAAAACCATTCAAACATTCTGATACCTCTGGTATCTGACTTACAATTTCTTTGAAAGGGATATTTTCAGAGCAATAAACAACTGCTCCTACATTATGCCGTTCTATTCCAAGTTCTCTAGTATTTAGTAAGAAATGAAGTTGCATCATCATTACCAGAGTACAAAAAACAAAGCCTATACCGATAAACAGCTGAAATAAAATGCTACTCTTATAAAACCAGCCGGAGAGATGAAGATTGGATTTCTTGTTTATATTACTAAGTAGAGTTCGCCTACTAATATATCTTATAAGCAGAGATGCAAAACCAACTGTTACAGCAATCAATGATAGTATATAAACAAATACTTCAATATAAAAAAATGAAGTACCCTCATCAATTTGTGACAAACGTTTAAAAGTGGGTAGGATAAGCTCTATCAATACCAACCCTATTCCTGAAGATAAAATTAGTAATAAGACAAGTTCTGTAAGAAGTAAAGTGAGTAACCCACCATTTGATGAACCATTGACTTTCCTCAACGCTAACTCACGTTTACGCATCCGGATACGAGTTATCAACATTGTTAAATAATTACATATTCCACAAATTATAACCAAACCACTAATACATGCAAAAAGACAAATATGATTCAACTTCACATTCACATCTTCGCTCGGATGACTACTCCGCAATGTGGATAATGGAGCAATAAGCGTAGAATTTGGATATTTATGACCATCTTGTTGTACTTCATATTCTGACAACCTCTGTTTCAATGCTTCTATATCACAGTTGGGATAAATACGAAAAAGCGTTTGGCATCGTTGGTTCCCCCAATTGGGGTTTGTATCATGAAATGGCAATAATATATCAAATGAAAACAAAGAGTGTCCTTCCCATGACTTTACAACTGCAACGATTATTTTTTCTTCGTTACTTTCCTCTAAAATCAAGTGTTTACCTATCGGAGATTCTTTCCCAAATATTCGCTTTGACGTATTTTCTGTTATAGCAATTTCATCCTTTTTTAGCTGTAGATAGTTATCTCCATCCAATACTTTAATATTGAACATTGAAATGAAATTTGAATCTACCTCTATACGTCGTACCACAAACTCAACATCCTCATTCTTAATTTTTTTTTCATTCCAGTCATAAAAGATACGACATACTTTCTCTATCTCCGGACAATTCTTTGCCAAATAATCAGCTAGAAAACTAGATGAATTATAGGTAAATCCGTCTCCATAAAGACGAAAGCTACTGCCTGCCAGATAAATGCGATCGGCTCCCTCATGAAAATTATCATACGTCATTTCATAACGTATCCATAATACCGACAGCGCAAAACAGGTAAAGCCGACTGCTAATCCGATAATACTAACAAGACTTTGTGTTTTATACTTTATCAGATTACGAAAGGCTACTTTCAGATAGTGTTTTATCATGATATTGTTATTTTATTATTCATTTTTGATAACTTCCGCTGGATTCTGTCGGGCGGCTTTCCATATGCGCCAGATGATGCAGAGTAAAATAATAACTGCCACTACAACGAAAATCCCTACATATACCCAACCGTTAATCACAGTTTGTCTCACATACGTTTCAAGCCACTGCCTCATAACCACATATCCCATTGGGAAGGCTATAACAGCAGCAATAACCAGCAACAGCAGGTATTCACGGAAGAACATCTGCAAGATATGACGAATTTGCGCCCCGTTTACTTTACGTATGGCAATCTCCTTTTGACGTTGCTCACACGATAGAGTGACCAATGAAAAGATTCCGAATACGGAAATGAGTACACAGACCAATGACACGAAGCTCAATAGCTTCATCAGTGCATCTTCGGAACGAAGATATTTACCATATTCCTCCTCCTCGCTAAACAACCGTAAGTAAGCATTGGGGAATTCTTCTTTGTGGAGTTTTTCTATAGCTTCACGACATTCGTTCCAAGTCCCCTCTTTGAATTTAAAAAGGATACCGGCACGATTCAGGAGATATTCTTGTGCTTCGGGGCGTTGAAAGGCAATAAGTCCTGGCTTGCTTGTCGGAGAACGATAACTAAAGTTTTTCACCACTCCGACAACTTTGTATGTAATGTCCTGACGACTGTTGGTATTATTGCCGAAAGTCTTTCCTAGAGCATGTTTCCATCCGAATTTCAGGCACGTACTTTCATCAACCACAACTTCATTCTGCTGGCTCTTTTCAGATATAAATTCACCTTCCAGTAATTTCAAATCATAAAACTTAAAGAATTCCTCCTTTGCCGGCATTATGCCAACAAGTAGTGTTTTTTCTGTCACCTTGGGCAGCCCATCCCAATTTGTTATTTCTGCATACATCATCGGACCGGTTGGAATAATTGGAAAGTACGCAGGAGGTAAAGTTTCTGTTACCATAGAGAGAGCTTTTATTTTCTCTGCCCATTGATAAATGTCTCCATTCCACAATGCCACATTAGCTACATTATGACGCTCCATACCTAAATCCGTATTTTTCAGGAAATGTAGTTGTTTCATGATGACAACCGTGCAGAAGATAAAGCTAAGGCTAACCATCAACTGTACGATAATACCTATTCTGCGGAATAAGTACGGACGGGCAGTAGCAACATTTCCTTTGATCGTTTCCTGCAATGTTCGACGACGAAAATAGGACAATGGCATCAGTGTAAACAGAAACGACAGGATAATTACTGCCAGAAGATATACCAAGATTTCTCCATAATATGAGCTGGGCTCTATCTGCGTAAAGTTCAGGAACCGGGACATACTCATCTCCACTAGCAGCAATCCGCTGAACAGAGCAATACATAAAAGCAGCAATAACTCAATGGCAAACTGTACAGACAAGGCTTTATTGCTTGCCCCATTCACCTTACGAAGTGCCATTTCACGGTTGCGCATACAAAGGCGACTGATAAAAAGCGTCAAATAATTGAATAACGAACAAATAATCACCAGTCCGCCTGCCAAAGAGAAATAGAATATATAACTGAAAGAGATAACAACATCTGCTTTATCTACATAATCCGAATAGCGCAAAGCTGACATCCGGGTAATCAACAGATCGGAAAGTTCGCTCTCTTTCTCAATATCGTTGATGTGAACGGTGCTCATTTTTGTTCGGAATGCGTCTATATCTGTTCTTTCGCGTACACGAATAAATAGCTGCTCATTCGAACTTCCCCACCGAGGAGAATGTCTTGCCGGAGCCAGTATATTATATGGAATATTGGAATGGTTCGACCATCCGCTCACGATTGCTCCTATTTTACATACGCGTCTGCCTACTTCCACTTCTTTCCCCAATGCATCCTCTTCTTTGCTGAAGAGCCGCTTTGCAAATTCTTTGGTGATAGCCACTTCCTGACCATCGCTTTTCAGGAAGTTGACAGTACCTTTCAATAATTGTATATCAAAAAAGTTCATGAAAACAGAATCTGCGTCAATCATTCCGACCTCCTGTTCTGTTTCCTCCAAACGGAATTTTACATGATGCGGGGTAAAAGCGGTTGCAGCTTCTATCTCCGGCATTTTATCTTGCAAATATTCCATTAAAGGATATGGAGTAAATTTACTTGTACCGGGCTCATTGGCGTAATGCGCACGTACCATATAAATGCGGTCGGATCCTTTATGGAAGTTATCATAAGTCATTTCATAACGTATCCATAAAGCAGATAGTGCGAAACAAGTGAAGCCGACTGCCAATCCGATGATGCTGACAAAGCTTTGCATCTTGTATTTCATCAGATTGCGAAAGGCTACTTTCAGATAGTGTTTTATCATGATATATTCTTTATCGACAACTTATGTTTACATACTAACTTCAGTCACCACCTGTCCGTCAAACAGGTTTATAATGCGGTCGGCATAACCGGCATCATGTTGTGAGTGGGTCACCATGACGATGGTGGTTCCCTCATTATTCAGTTCGCTCAACAGTCCCATCACTTCTTTACCGTTTTTGGAGTCCAGGTTACCGGTCGGTTCATCAGCCAGAATCAATTTGGGATTGGCCACGACGGCGCGGGCAATAGCAACACGTTGTTGCTGACCGCCGGAAAGTTGTTGCGGGAAATGCTTGCTACGATGACTAATAGCCATTCTCTCCATAGCTGCCTCTACCCTCTTTTTCCGTTCGGAAGCAGAAATTCCCATATAAAGCAAAGGCAGTTCTATGTTTTCGTATACATTCAACTCGTCTATCAGATTAAAGCTCTGAAACACAAACCCTATCACACCTTTGCGAAGACTGGTACGTTGCGATTCGGTATACCGAGAGACTTCCGTTCCATTCAGGTAATACTCCCCTCCTGTCGGGTTATCGAGCAGCCCCAAAATGTTGAGCAATGTTGACTTACCACAGCCGGAGGGCCCCATGATGGCTACAAATTCGCCTTGTTTCACTTCGATACTGACGTTATTCAACGCCCAAGTCTCTACTTCTTCCGTTTTGAAAATCTTCTGTAAGTTAATGGTCTTAATCATAACTGTATTGTTTTAGAATTATATTTTTATTCGTTTTTGATTACTTCTGCGGGATTGATACGTGCAATCTTCAGTAGTTTTAAAATAATGGTGATTACTGTTAATAAGGTTACTCCTCCAAATATGCTTCCCCAGTATAATATTCCATCATTAAAAAATAAATATCTTAAATTCATTCAGTTTTCATAATTTTAGCAGGATCAATATATGCGATCTTGTTTATTTGCCAGAATAGAGTCCCTAAAGAAATACCACCAACCAATAGCAAAGCTATGAAAAAGATTCCTATACTTATAGGGGCTTTCACTACAAAATCCTTTGTGTATTCATATATCAGATACCAAGATAATGGAAGAGCTACTGCAAAAGCCCCGCTTAATATGATGAGATATTTACGTCCTAATAAAAGATATAAATCTTTCAGTGATGCTCCATTCACTTTGCGAATTGCAACCTCACGGGAACGCTGCCTAATGTCAAATAATGAAATACCAAACAAACCAAGACAAACTATTACAATAGCTATGCAAGCAAAAAGAGCATAAACAGAAGCTATCTGGCGATCATTTTTATAAAGTTCAGCTACATCGTCCTTCAACAAAGAATATTTAAAATCCTCTGTACCATACACTTTTTTCTGAATACTTTTCAAATAGTCAATAACTGCCTGTTCTTTGCCGGAGTGGCAATATATCTGATATAAATCACCGTCTAAATAACTGCCAACCATAAAGACCATCGGATGAATACCCGTACTAATATGTCCGTCATAGTAATCGTCTATTACAGCAACAATAGGTTGAGCCGGAAAATCCGGAACATTTCTTTTCATCCTTTCATCAACTAGCATAGCTCCCTCACATTGCGTATATCCCAAGGCTTTCAATGCAGCACGATTCACAACAGCAACTCTATTTCTCGAGTCTTCATCCATTTCCGGCAGACTTCCCTCCACAAACGCAAGATTGAAAACTTTAAAGAATTCAGGAGTAACGTAAGACTGCAACAATGCAACTGTTTCCCCTTTTACATTTTGAAAGTTTGTTGAATAATAGGCTCCCAGAATAGATGAATGTCCCGTCGTCCAATATTGGATATCCGGACAACTCTTCATTAGTTGATCTATTTCAGTTATCCTCTTCTGCCGTTGTTTGATTGTCTCCATAGTATAAGCCGAAAAATCCCGTGATTCGTATATCATGTTTGCCTGAATAACAGACTCTACACGGAAACCTGGATCAGTGTGCAACATAAAATTCAGCTGCTTGCCGAAATAGATTGATAATACCACCAACAGGAAAGTAATCATATATTGCAGAAAAAGAAATACCATACGCGAACGGACCGAACGATTATCTGTACCTACTTTCTGGATCGAAATGGCCAACAAAGAACGCTGGCACTGCACAAACGCATAAATAGATACTAACAGAGGCAAAAACAATAGAATAGAAAACGATAATATCCCATCAAATGCAGTATACATCAGCTGGCTGCCAAACATAGATGATATAGAAATATTTGTCACCTCTACAATGAGCCAGGCTACTATCATGGAGGCAGCAATCAATAAAAAGTTTTCTATGAATATCTGCTTAAACAACGCTTTTCTGTCAGCTCCAAAAACTTTCCGCAAGCTATACACCTTCCCTCGTTTCATCATCAATACCAAATAAAGATTAATGAAATTCATCACACCTGCAAGTAATACCAACAAGCAAATTCCTCCTAAAATAAATAGTTGAGAACGATTTCCGCTAACTAGCATGTCTGGTCCGGATCGACCAATTAACGCCTGATCCCAATACATATCACTTACAGGAATAAGAGAGAAAGTATATTTCCGACTATCTCCACTACGAGAATCCTGATTGATAAACCGGGGATAACTCCCAGCCTTATTGGCTTTCATTACTTCCGTCTCTGAAGTAAAACGAATAAAATCCAAAGGCATACGCTCCCATAATGATGATAGTTTTGAAGAAAGAACCAAGTCAAAATTAAACATCCGCTTATTAACTGGTTCCTCTAATATGCCTGTCACTCTAATCTCCTTTCCATTCGAATAGGTCAAAATCTTTCCGATAGGATTTTGTTTGCCGAAAAGTTTTTCAGCAAAACTTTCCATTAACAAAACTGATGCCGGATCTTCCAGGGATGCTGAACCTTGTAACACATGGTAAGGGAAAAGTTCAAAATAAGCACTATCTGCCGCCATAGCATGAACAGGGATACGATTTGATTGATAGGTCAAATAATCATTTTCGAGCAACACGATACGCGAACGTGTCACCATGCCACTATTATCAATATAAACACTATCCCGATCCCCTATTTCAGCAACACTTAATACGCGATTTCCTTCAAACGTTGTCTGTACACCATACACTCGATTACGATCTATGCAATGTATGTCTACCGTAAGCTCACGATGGATATAACGAAGCAGGATAATACAGCAAGCTAAACTAAAGGCCAGCCCGAGCAAATTAATAATAGTATATGATTTTGTACGCAACAAAAAGCGTATCGCATAGTTCAATGTTTTCATGCTTTATCTATTTATTATTTTTCATTTATTTCAAAATCAACTCTTCTGCATCCCCAAAGGTATCATATCCGGTTGTAATTACCCAATCTCCCGGCTGTAAACCTTCTACTATTTCATATTGCTGCGGATTTTGGCGACCAATACTCAATGGCACACGGACTGCTTTTGTCTTTGATGTATTTACTTTGTAAATCCATTGTCCGCCTGTAGACTGGTAGAAGTTGCCTCGCGGAATAATGAGTGCTTGCTCCGGCTGTCCCAATTCAATCTGCACACGGAAGCTCTTGCCAACTCGTACATTATCGGGCATATCTCCTGTAAAGACAAGATCGACATCAAACATACGGTCTTTCACTTCGGGAACCACTTTTGTTATTTTCAGCGGATATTTGTTTCCCTGATAATTCACTGTAGCCGGTAATCCGGTGGTGATCCTGTCAATGTAATATTCACTAAGTGAAGTGTGGATTTTGTATTGGTCTAATACTTTTATTTCAGCAATACTTTCACCAGAGGAAACCTGTTGCCCCGGAGTGACCTTTACAAAACTAAGCTGGCCTTTCAAGGGAGCTGTAATCACCAAACTATTCAACCGTTCGCAAGTACGTTCATACTTCTTCCGTTCCCGCTCCCGGTCGTTACGGATCAGTTCCTTGCGTATCATCGTAACGGCAGAATCATGCCGCAGACTCTCTTGCTGCAGGGCTGCATTTTTCAGTTTGTAGCCGTATTCATCTTCTGCTACCTGCAATTGAGCCTTACTCTTCACGCCCATCTGGAATTCTTCGCGGTCGAGAGCGATGCTTTTTTTCAGGCGTTCCAATTCGTAGTTGTTGGTAAGGGCTTGCTGTTTCAGGTTCAGACTTTTTTGTTCCATTTCAATCTCCTGCTCCTGATAGGTAATCATTTGCTTTTCCCACTCGTCGCGCTGGTCTTCAATACTACGAAGCAAATCGGGATTGGAAAGAACAAGAATAGTGTCTCCCTGTTGAAGCAAACTTCCCTCTTCACCGACAATTCTTTCCACACTTCCTGCTTCACGGGTATTGATCTTGATGGTTAGTATAGGCTGAATGAGCCCTTCCACGTCCACATATTCCATGAAATTAGACACTTTTACTTCTGCAATCTGTATATCTTCGGCATCTATCCGCAGTTTTCTGGGACCTAAAGACAAAGTAATCACATAAATCAGGAAGGCGACAAACAATATCCCTCCTATCAGATAGTATCTGTAACGAATGTACCACGGTTTCTTTTCTAATTTTATATCCATGAAATTATCTGGTGTTTTACAAGTTTCTACTAGCTATGGTTCAATTTCTATTCTTTACTGACTTTTCGTTGTTCTCTATTCAATCAGAAGATGATAGTCTTCTGTCAGCATCGTATTTCGCTCAAAATCATATAGTGTCATGCTACGGAGTGTGTAATATAAACTCCAATAATTATATAAAGCCGAAATATAGTTACGGCGAGCACTGTCTTTCTCTGAAATGGAGGCATTCAAATCAAGAATAGTAGATTTACCTAATAGGTAGAGTTTGCGTGCCACTTCGCTTCTTCGTTGGGCTGTTTCATCTGTACGGGCAGCGATGCGGACACGTTGCGTTTGCAGATTGAATTGTTTGACGAGTTTACGGACGTTCAGTTCAAAGTCTGTCCGGCTCTGTTCTACTTGTGTGTACACCAAATCACGATTGGAACGGGCTACTCGTACCTGTCCTTTTCCACGCCCCCAGTCCAGGATAGGAAGAGAAATGCCGATGCTCACGTATTGCTGGTCCAACAAATTTCGATAAGCTTCGGGCAGTTTGTCAGCAGTCTGCGTCAATCCGAAACGGAGATAGATATCTGCTTTCAGGCCAGCATTGGCACGGGCTTTCGCAACTGCACTCTCACTTTCCAGTTTGCGTCTTTCCATCGTCTGTATGTCCGGACTGTTTTCGTAAGCTAAAACCAGTGCTTCATTCAGGTTCACACTGAAATCCGGAACTTGGGGACTGACAAGAACACGCAGATCCCGGTCTTCGTGAATACCGAGATAAGAACGGAGTTCCTGCATACAATTATCCATTTCAATACGGGCATTCATGCGATTCGTCTCTTCCGTCAGACGGTTGAGTTCCAGTTGTAGCATTTCATTTTCTGTGATGGTACCTATATTATAGCGGCCTTGTGCATAGCGGTAAAGTGTATCGGCATTGGCATAATTAAAGGAAGCAATATCGTAATCGCTTTGGGCAGTAGCCAAGGCAAAAAATTTATGAATCGCATTGGCTGATACGAGTTCGAGTGTCTCTACGTAGCTTTTCTTTGCCTCCTGATAGCGTACAGGTTCTATCCGTCTATCCCATTTCAGGCTATTGTAGCCAAAAAGAGACTGGCGATAACCTATCATAATAGGGGAAGTCTGCCATGAGTATTTATGTTCGCTGAATAAATCCATACGTTGAGCAGAGGTTTCAAGAAAGAAAGAACCACCAGTCCAGAATAAATTCTGTGAAAGATTCAAGGTTAAATCCGTATTCAATAAATTTTGTTCGACAAACTTTACCGAACCGTCCCCCATCGTTATCTTATTAATGGCACGGTTCAGATTCGGATCGGATGTCAAACTTAAAAACGGTAGATAATTGGCACGATAATATTTATAGTTCCAATATGCAGAACGGAAACTGTGACGTGCCGTTTGTGCATCGGGAGATTCCATACGGGCCATTTCTATGACTTGCTTCAATGATAACTCTGTAATTTGATTTTGAGCAATCAATAATTCTGTCGACAATAGTCCGAGATATATGAAGATTAATTTCAGATTCATTCGTTGTCTTTATTTGTTATTCATCATTCAAAAGATGTGCCATTTGCATAAATCACTATCATTCAACAATTTATCAATATCCATTCAGTTGATTGTGTGTGCATATACGCACAAAATTAGTGCGCAATCGCACACACAACACATGAGATTTATCCATATCTTTGCTCCCGGAATCTAATAGATTATAAGATATGGAAGAAGTGAACAAATTAGGAAAGATACTTATAGTAGATGATAACGAGGACGTGCTCTTTGCTCTCAACCTGTTACTGGAACCTTATACGGAAAAAATAAAAGTAGCTACTACCCCTGACCGTATCGAGTATTTCATGACCACCTTTCATCCCGATCTTATCTTATTAGACATGAATTTCAGCCGGGATGCCATCAGCGGACAAGAGGGATTTGAAAGTCTAAAGCAGATATTGCAGATTGACCCACAGGCTATTGTTATTTTCATGACTGCCTATGCAGATACAGACAAAGCTGTTCGGGCCATCAAAGCTGGTGCTACTGATTTTATTCCCAAGCCTTGGGAAAAGGATAAATTGCTGGCTACGCTGACTTCAGGAATGCGATTGCGTCAGTCACAACAGGAAGTCAGTATTTTGAAAGAACAAGTGGAAGTTCTTAGCGGTCAGAATACTTCGGAGAATGATATTATTGGAGAATCATCTGTTATGCAGGAAGTGTTTACCACGATAAATAAACTAAGTAATACAGATGCCAATATACTAATTCTCGGAGAAAACGGTACAGGCAAGGACGTGATTGCCCGACTAATATATCGTTGTTCTCCACGATACGGCAAACCTTTTGTCACGATCGACCTGGGAAGTATCCCCGAACAATTGTTTGAAAGTGAGCTGTTCGGCTTCGAAAAAGGCGCTTTCACCGATGCCAAGAAATCGAAAGCGGGACGAATGGAAGTAGCAACCAGCGGGACTTTATTTCTGGATGAAATTGGCAATCTATCACTTCCTATGCAATCCAAATTACTGACTGCCATCGAAAAAAGGCAAATCAGTCGTTTGGGAAGTACGCAAACCGTTCCCATTGACGTCCGTTTAATCTGCGCCACTAATGCTGATATCCGTCAGATGGTGGAAGACGGGAATTTCCGTCAGGACTTATTATATCGTATCAACACGATTGAAATACATATACCTCCACTCCGTGAACGTGGCAATGACATCATCTTGCTTGCAGATCACTTTCTGGACCGTTATACCCGTAAATATAAAAAGAAAATACACGGACTGACCCGGGAAGCCAAAAACAAACTGCTGAAATATGCATGGCCCGGAAATGTAAGGGAACTTCAACATACGATAGAACGTGCCGTAATTTTAGGAGACGGCTCCATGCTGAAACCTGAAAACTTTCTTTTTCACACCACGTCCAAACAGAAAAAAGAGGAAGAAGTGGTACTGAATCTCGAACAACTAGAACGACAGGCCATTGAGAAAGCACTCCGAATCAGCAACGGAAACATCTCCCGTGCTGCCGAATATTTAGGAATTACCCGTTTTGCATTATATCGCAAACTTGAAAAATTAGGTTTATGAAACGATTTGAGTTTAAAGTAATTCTGCACATCATAGTTATCTTTCTACTTTCCATTAGCAGTTGTCTGCTGTATCAAAGGCAGTTATGGTTCAGTACTACCGTCTGTATTCTCCTTCTAATAGGCGTCGGCATACATCTCTACCGAATACAGTTCAAACAAATCGCCTTATTACGGCAATTAACGGATGGACTCCGATACAACGATATAACGCAGAATCTTCATCCTCCTTTTAAAAATAAAATGATGGATGAGTGGGCACAGGAACTATCTAATGCATTAAAGGACTTTCGCGGAAAGCTATTGGCAGAAGAAATCAAGCATCAATATTACGAGAATTTATTGAATAAAGTAGATACCGCCGTACTCGTAACCGATGTAACCGGGCATATCGAATGGATGAATCAGGCAGCAGTCACTCATCTGGGGCAACTATCACAACTTCCGGAAGTTCTTCAAGAGGCTTCTACCAGTAATGACATATCCATTATTCGCATCGAGCAAAATGGCATCGTTCTGGAAATGGCAATTTCCTGCACCACATTTGTCACACAAGGTGCGTTCGCCACACAAAGCAAAAAGCAACGGCTAATTAGTTTAAAGAATATCCATTCCGTACTGGAACGAAATGAAATGGAAGCCTGGCAAAAGCTGATTCGTGTATTGACACATGAGATCATGAATTCCATCACTCCTATTATCTCTCTTTCGGAAACATTAAGTGAAAGAGGAATCCCCGAATCACTCGGAGAAAAGGAGTATTCTATCATGTTGCAAGCCATGCAGACTATTCACAGAAGAAGTAAAGGATTATTGGGATTTGTGGAGAATTACCGGCGACTGACACGTATTCCGACACCTGTCCGCACCAAAGTATCTGTTGCCGAATTGTTTACGGACTTAAAGAAATTATTTCCGGAAGAGTATATTCATTTCGAAATGCCCGCATCCGATTTATATTTATATGCAGACCGTGCACAGATAGAGCAAGTGCTTATCAACTTATTAAAAAATGCCCGCGAAACGTGCGAGCGGAAAGCAGATAAAGAAATACAAATAAAGTTTTTCTCTAAAGGCAACCCGACATTAGCGATATCTGATAATGGTGAGGGAATTCTACCAACTGTTTTGGATAAGATTTTCGTTCCTTTCTTCACTACCAAAACATCCGGTTCGGGTATCGGATTGAGCCTGTGCAAACAGATCATGGCTTTGCATGACGGAAGTATCAACGTAAAATCTGAATTAGGGAAAGGAAGCTGTTTTATTCTTACTTTCCCTAAATGAGAGCCACCAAAAGTCTTCCGGATCCTTTAATACGATGGATTAATCTGGGCAGCAGAGGATAAATCATCCTCTACTGCCCAGACTATTTGTATCCGGATTTAACTCCTTAACAGCTTCTTTGACTGCTTTATGAGTCGGCTTGCGATATACTTCCGCCTGTTGAACGGGGACAATCTCATTCACCATTTTTTCATATCCTTTTTGCTCTAACAAGTGGACTTCTTTTTCACCTGTTTCTTTTTGTTTTCTTGTTTTCATAAGGCTTTTCATTTTAAAATTCTTATTTATAGAACAGAAAACATTGAAAGATAGTTCATACTCACAAATTATTCGTGTACAAAGAAACCACACCCCCAATATACCACTATGGACTTGTTCATTCCGATACAAGATTTAAATTGAATAGTTACATAGTGAAAAAATATCCATCATGCTATCATTCATTTTAATAGTATTCTCATTATCAAAAGAATAAGTATGATAGATAGCTTTAAAAAAGGTATCTATCATACTTTTATTGCAAAAAAACGGCTATCTATCATGCCTATACTTTGTCTATTTTTAGTGTAGTATTAGGTGAGATTACCCATTTAAAGGCATAGGGATACACGTTTTATAGGATGATAACCTGTATTTGACAGCTTAATAATCTATTGGGAATGGTGGTATTTATATAGCCCACGTATGCAGGCTGTACAGCCCACACCTGCAAACTGTACAGCCTACAGATGCGGGCTGCACGGTTTACAGGTGTGGGCTATAAACTTATCGCCATTAAAGTTGGATTATTAAGCCGTGATCATCGGATTTATACGGATTCATTGCAACAAAAACAAGCTATCTTATGCATATAGGGCCTTTATTCGACTATTCTATTGATGATAGACAACCTGTTTTTGCTGGTAAAAGTATGATAGATACCTTTTTTTAAAGCTATCTATCATACTTATTCTTTTGACAATGAGAATACTATTAAAATGAATGATAGCATGATGGATATTTTTCACTATGTAGCATTTAATTCAAATCTGTGCTCTAATGAAACAAACTTTTGAGACGGTTGCCCTGATTTATGTATACCTTTTCTATAAATATATAAATTAAATCATATATTTGTGCTTTCATTCAACTCATCCTCTTATTAAATTATGAAAGAAAACAAATACGACAATAGCGATTTCTTCAGTCAATATTCTCAAATGTCCCGCTCGGTGGAAGGCTTGAAAGGAGCCGGAGAATGGCATGTATTGCAGAAAATGCTCCCCGATTTTGCAGGGAAAAGAGTTTTAGACTTAGGCTGCGGATTCGGTTGGCATTGCGTCTATGCGATAGAACACGGAGCGACACACGTTACCGGAATTGATATTTCGAAGAAGATGCTCGAAGAAGCCCGGAAAAGGAATCCTTCTCCATTCATTGAATACCAATGCATGGCTATCGAGGACTTTGATTTCCAGCCGGATACTTATGACATTGTCATCAGTTCGTTAACCTTCCATTATCTCGAATCTTTTACGGATATATGCCGGAAAATCAATAACTGCCTGACTCCGGGAGGCACCTTCGTCTTCTCCGTAGAACATCCGGTATTTACAGCCTATGGCAATCAGGAATGGCATTACGACCAGGACGGGAAGCCTATCCATTGGCCGGTAGATCGCTATTTTACGGAAGGCAGGCGCACAGCAATCTTTCTGGGCGAAGAAGTTGTCAAATACCACAAAACGCTGACTACGTATATAAACGGACTCCTTCAAACCGGATTTGAGATATGCGAACTTATAGAGCCACAACCGGACGAAAGATTGCTGGATACCATCCCGGGCATGAAAGATGAATTACGGCGTCCGATGATGCTTTTGATCTCTGCCAAGAAAAAAAGTAAAGACGCAAAGCTATGAGATTCAAGGCATTGAAAAATAATAGATAAAAAACATTCGTTTAGCTATTGTTAATTAAAAAATACTCCCTATCTTTGCACCGCTTTTGAAAAGAACAACCCTTCAAAAAAGTAGCGGGGTGTAGCGCAGTCCGGTTAGCGCACCTGCTTTGGGAGCAGGGGGTCGTGGGTTCGAATCCCGCTACCCCGACTACAAAAAGAGGGTTATTAAGTTCAAAGTTTTTCGGGGTGTAGCGCAGTCCGGTTAGCGCACCTGCTTTGGGAGCAGGGGGTCGTGGGTTCGAATCCCGCTACCCCGACGAAAAAATCAAGTCAAGAAAAATTGAATGGTGTCGAGCTGATACAGTTTGTATCGGCTTTTTTCGTTTATGTAAATTAGACACAATTATACCCCGTTTTGGGGCAAATAAAGAGGGTATTTCTTTGAACTATCTTTGAACATGTTTCTCTATTTGCATCCGTTTAGGGGAAATTAAAGCAATCTCCTATCAAATTACCCCGATTCAAGCTGTTTAATGCAATTTTAAACATTTAAAAAACATTAAAACAGTATGGCAACATTTAAAGCGATCGTTTTCCAAACAGGAAGACATATAAAACAAGATGGAACATCAAATATAAAAATTAGAATCTATCATAATAGAGAATCCCAGTATATAGCAACCAGCTACTATATCCGCCCAGAAAACATGGACGCCTCCGGCCGGATCCTACCCAACGTACCAAACAGTGAAATGATAGAGTACGAAATAAATGCGTATATCCAAAAGATCAGGAGAGAGTATTTGAAGCTAGGACAAGAAAGAACCCAATTTATGTCATGTAAGGACCTAAAAGAAGAAATAGAAAAATCATTAGTTCCTGATGCCGAATTTATAGACTTCGTAGAGTTTACCCAAAATATAGTAATTCAAACGGAAAAGAGAAAAACTGCCGATTGGTACAGATCCTCTATCGATACCCTATGTTGGTACATGAAAAGAAAAAAGATAGATATAAAACTTATCACTTCATTCCTGCTGAATAAGATGATCAAAGACTTATATCACTCTGGACCTGCCGGCACACCTTTAGAACCAGGCACGGTAAGCCACTATCTTAGGGGGATAAGAGCATTGTATAACAAAGCAAAACTCTATTATAATAACGAAGACTTTGATATTATAAGGATTCCCGGCGACCCATTCAAGAAAGTTGAAATCCCGGAGTATCGGAGAAAACGGAAGAATATAGATACCAACACCTTATTAAAAATCCGAGATTTTCAGTCTGATAAGAAATGTACTAATATGGCTCGTGATGTCTTTATGATGATGTTCTATATGATGGGAATCAATATCAATGATCTATATAGTATATCATGTGAACGTCGTGGAAGGCTGGAATACACACGTTCAAAAACAAAAACGCGGAACAATCATGAACAAATACCGCTTTCGATAAAAATAGAACCAGAACTCCGCATCCTCCTTGATAAATACACAGAGGGTTATTTCCTCTCCTACTTTCATACCAACTATTGTAACTTGAATAATTTCATGCGTGCAATTAATAATGGGCTGAAAGACATTTGCTTGAATTTAGAGATTGATTTTAAAGTTACTACTAATTGGGCTCGCCACACATGGGCTAGTTTAGCAAGAAATAAAGCCGGAGTACCAAAAGCTGACATCGACTTCTGCCTCGGCCATGTGAACAATGACTATAAAATGGCTGATATCTACATTGATATAGATTATAGTATTTGCGACAAGGCAAATCGCGCTGTATTGGATTTATTGCAAAAAAAAGAAGAAAAAAAAGACTGAAACGTTTGCAAATACAAAAACTCTCTCTATATTTGCAGACATAATGGTGTTGAGCTGGATAAAACAATGATTTTATCCGGCTTTTGTTGTTCCTATACAATTCAATAGCTTTTAATTACTGAAACCTATCTCCTCTTTATGTTATGCGCCAAAAAACAATGACGCATGGAAATTACAGTATCAAAAACAGCTTTATCAGATAAGCTAAAATCAGTCGGGCGAATTATACAGCCTAAAAACTCATTACCTGCCTATGACAACTTTTTGTTTGTTGTCGATGAATTTGGAGTCATTCTAGTAACCGCAGGAGAAGAAGGAGGACGCATCTCTACAAACATTGATGGTGCCGCAGACTTCACCAATTACACTTTTATGGCTAATGCCAAAACATTACTTGACGGATTAAAAGAGATTCCCGAACAACCCTTGATTATATCCATCCTCGAAAAGGAGTTGATTGTTAAGTATGCAAACGGTAAGTTCTCAATACCACTTGAAAAAGGAGATCAATACCCATCTATGAGCACGGATGATACTGCCAGCCCAATTCTCGTATCAGGCAACGATCTATTATACGGAATAAGGCAAGTATTGTTTTGTAGTGCTAATGATGAACTTCGCCCAGTACTGAACGGAGTTTATTTTGATATAGGCCTGGATTCTATGTCTTTTGTTGCAACTGATGGCACTCGTCTAGCGATGATTGAGAATCCGTCTCCTTACACACGAAAAGAGCGGGCGGCTTTCATCCTACCAAGCAAGTTTGCTAAAGTACTTTCTAACATTGTTCCGGAAGATTGCATGGAAGTAGAAATCTCGGTAAACAAGACCAATATTTTAATTGAATTTGATTCATACCGGTTAATCTGTCGTATGATCGAAGGCCGGTTCCCTAATTATCGTGCTGTTATCCCTCAAAAACAACCTAATCGTGCAGTATTAAAGAAGACTGATATAGTATCAGCTCTAAAGCGTGTATCTGTCTTCTGTTCCGAATCCTCATCCTTGGTGGTACTCAAGTTTGATTCTACTTCTCTTAAAATTGAAACTCATGATTTAGACTTTTCTAAATCAGCAGAAGAAACGATCACCCTGCAGTCAGGCTGTAATATTGAAATTGGTTTTAAGAGCAGCTTCTTAATAGAAATGATAAATAACATTCCTTCGGAAGATATTACTATCAGCATGAGTGATCCATCAAAAGCCTCAATCTTTACCCGCTGCGATGAAGAAGTTCGTAGCTTGACTTATCTATTAATGCCTTTATCAATTAATTATTAATGCTATGGGAAAAGAATATCAATCACCTAAACAGGTTATTCAATCGTATTTGGAAGAGAGAGCAAAGAGTGATCCCCTCTTTGTCACTTCCTACACAAAGCCAAACAAAAATATTGATGAATGTTACAACTATATCATAGGAGAAGCAAAAAAACGCGGTGGTAGTGTTGTATGTATGTCTGACGATGAAGTATTCGGATTGGCAGTTCATTACTATGATGAAGATGATATCAAAGTTAGTAAGCAGCCTGCAACAAAAGCAGTTGTTTCTAATCGACCTGAAAAGAAAAAGGAACTTATACCATCTATTGAGAAGCCCAAACCGGAGCAGATTGCTAATAATAAACGTAAAGGAAAGAAAAAGGAAATACCTTCCGGACAATTTTTATTATTTGAAGACTTATGAGACCAAGAACAAAGTTACAGCTTAGAGTTGTTAATTTAAGTAGCCAGCTACCTAATATTGAGAGTTTGATGATTGACTGGGCTAAGAATGAGTGTTTGAAACATATAGGATATGCAACCAAGTCACGTATTATCTGTATGGAGTGCGGCCAACGCTTCGCTCCGGAACTTGTAAAACGTAAACGTGCTGTTTGTCCTCATTGTGATACGTCTTTGAAAATAGAACAGTCGAGGAAGCGTATCAATAAACAGACAATGTTTATTGGCAAGGCAGAAATTTGTGAGGAATTCCAAGTTATCCGAAGCTTTGAATTGATTGCTTACTATCAGGCAGAAGCGAATCCTCGTTATTTTATTCGTGAGATACTGCAACATTGGATAAAAGATGATGGCAACCGGGAGGTAGTAGCTCGTGCTAACAATACGGGACATTGTGGATGGTGTGGAGATTTGGAGATACGTAATAAAGTTGTTGGATCATATTATTACAGTTGTAGTAATGATGTTTATTGTGAACGCTATCATCCAGCCTCCGTCTTTAGACCTAAGTATATTCAAATGGGTATAGATTGTAAATTACGCGGTATGTCATTTCTTACTGCTACCAATATAATTCCCCATTCTCCCAAGGCTGAAACACTTCTAAAGGCAAGACGTTATGAATTAATAGATCATTTCGAGGGACACCGTTACAAGATTGATATGTATTGGCCGTCTATTAAAATTTGCCTTCGAAATAAATATCGGATTAAGGATGTTTCCATGTGGTTTGATTATCTGAAACTACTTGAACATTATCGTAAGGATCTGCATAACGCCCATTACGTTTGTCCTAAGAATCTAAAAAAAGCCCATGACTTGTATGTGGCGAGAAAGAAACGTGATGATGAAAAAGAACGCAAGGCTAAAGAAATGCAACAATTGCTTAAACTCAAGAAGGATGCAGAGAATTATATCAAAGAAAAATCGAAGTTCTTTGACCTAAAAATGTCTGATGGTAAAATAGTCGTAGTACCGCTCAAAAGTCTTGAAGAGTTTCAACAAGAAGGTGAAATCATGCACCATTGCGTCTTTACAAATAAATATTATAAAGAAAAGGATTCACTCATTCTTTCTGCTCGAATCGGCAAGAAACATATTGAGACCGTAGAGGTCAATTTAAAAACATTCAGTATTGTTCAGTCCCGTGGAGCCTGCAATAGTAATACCGAGTACCATAACCGTATTATCGGACTCGTGAAAAAAAATATGAACTTAATACGTCAGAAACTGACGGCATAGCATACAATGACCTATATAGATTATATAAACCAATTTTGGAAGATGAATCGAAGTGTAGAATTCAGCCCGAACGAAGTCTTTTTGTACTTCTATCTCTTGAATGAGTGCAATATTCGGGGTTGGCAGAATCCGTTTGAGCATCCCAACAAGACTATCGTCCTCGCAACCGGTATATCAGAGAAAACCGTCATTGAAGTTAGGAACAGATTGCAGCAAAAAGGTTTAATAACCTTCGAATCGGGTAAGAAGAATGCGAAATCGCCAGTTTATTACTTACTTGACGAAAGTAAAACGGTAAGTAAAGAGGTAAGTAAAAGAGTAAGTAAAAGAGTAAGTAAAACGGTAAACATTAATAATAAGACTAAAGACAATAAGACTATAACTCTCTCACGCGCATGCGTGGGAGAGCTGTTTCCGGAAGATAGTTTTTTCGATAAGTCTTTAGAAGAATGCTATCAGGAACTGAAATCTAATCAGTCATGGGCGGAAACTGTAACGATGAATACTCGTTCTTCCGGTTATGATGAATTTACGATAGAAGCCTTTTACGAGTGTTTGAAGCAATTCTTTATGAAACTACAAAATGAGGGTGAAACGACAAAGTCGCCAAAAGGCGCGATGTCTCACTTTGCCCGATGGTTGAAATTAGAACTAAGCAACAAAAAAGATGGAAAAAGTAAGAGAACAGATACAGATTCAGAAACAAAAATTAAAGTGCGGACCATCAAGCTATGACCCGATTGCTTTTAAGAATTCGATGAATTTGTTCCGAAGATGTTGTTTATATGTATGCCCAAATTTTTGCGTTGACGATCGAAATCGCGAAATCATGAATGAGATTTTTTTATATCTCATCGGAGGGTCGAACGTTTTAGACCGCAGCAAAGGATTGTGGCTATATGGTTCTGTAGGAACCGGAAAATCCTGCATATTGAAAATCATACAGATGTATGACAGGTATAGCAACGGAAAAGACAAAACAGGATATTACCTACAGGGAGGATTCCCGATAGAGGCAGCAGCTTTCGTAGCTAACCAGTATTGCAAGAAAGGCATTGACGGAATCTTAAGTTATGACGGTTCAAATGGAATAGCGTTAGGTCTGGATGAAGTCGGACGAGAGCCTAAGGTAAAGCATTACGGGACAGAGATGGATGTGATACAGTACATACTTCAAATGAGATACGACAACAGGAGAAGTTGTACAACATTCGTGACTACTAATTTATTTCCGGAAGAGATTCATTTAAAATATGGGGAATATATTGCCGATCGAGTTAACGAAATGTTTAATGTTGTGGAAATCGGAGGTAAAAGTCGAAGATAATTGTATCTTTGAAAACTATTATAAAAAAACAAAAAACCATGAAAGAAAAAAAACAGCAACAAGAAGATGATAATCAATTTAACATGAACCTTCTTTACGCACCTGAATTAGAAAAAGCTGTATTGGGTACATTAATGACTGACAAAAAGGCTTATGCGTTAATAAGTGATATTCTTCGTCCAGAATCTTTTTATGAATATCGACATCAACTGATATATGCTGCAATAATTACCCTCGCGGTCAATCAAATGCCGATAGATATTCTAACTGTAAAGGAGCAACTTAGCAAACGAGGCGAATTAGATAAAATTGGAGGACCAGCTTATATAACTCACTTGAGTAGCAAAGTAGCATCATCGTCTCAAACGCAGTATCACGCCCGAATCATTGCACAAAAGTATATATCCCGCCAATTACTTGCACTTGCAACAGATATTCGCTTAAAAGTATTCGATGAAACCCAAGATGTAGAAGATTTAATTTCGGAAATCAGAGGAAAGCTGACTGATATATCCTCATTAAATACGGAACATGATTGTATTCAGATTAACCCCGTGATTGATGAAGTCTATAAACTAATTCAGAAGGCAGCTACACGAACTGATGGACTAAGTGGTTTGGAAAGTGGATTCACTAGATTGGATAAAATGACATGTGGCTGGCAGAATGGTGATTTGATTACTATAGGAGCACGTCCTGCAATGGGGAAAACAGCATTTATTATATCTATGCTAAGAAATATGGCGGTCAACTTCAGAATTCCAGTCGCTTTGTTTTCTCTTGAAATGAGCAATGTGCAGTTAGTCAATCGTCTTATCACCAATGTCTGCGAAATTCCAAGTGAGAAAATCAAGAGCGGACAGCTTGCCTGTTATGAGTGGCAGCAATTGGACTATAAACTAAAAGATTTGCAAGACGCTCCTCTTTATGTAGATGACTCACCACTTATGAAAATGGATATTTTGTGTAATAAGGCACATTATTTAGTAAAAGAAAAGGGTGTTAAGTTGATTGCTATCGACTATGTTCAATTGTTATATAATGACATCAAATATACAGAGAATAGATATTCGGAAATAAATTACTTCACAAGAAGATTAAAATCTTTAGCAAAAGAGCTGAATATTCCTATTATTATTACATCGCAATTGAATCGGGCAATTGAATCTCGTGAAGGGATTGATGCTAAACGTCCTCAGTTAATAGATTTACGTGATAGTGGTACATTATGCGATGATTCTGATATGGTTCTTTTTTTACATCGGCCAGAATATTATAAGATTTTTCAAGATGATCGAGGAAACGATATGCGAGGTATGGCAGAAGTAATTATTGCTAAGCATCGTAACGGTGCACTAGGTGAAATATTATTGCGATTCAAAGGCGAATTCTGTCGCTTTTCAAATCCAGAGGAAGACATATGTATTCCCATGCCTGGTGAACCCATCGGTACGAAACTTGGTTCTTCTTCAATCTCTAAAACCAAAGTGCCATTCTCTATAGATAATCAAATTAAAGATGATGGTCCATTACCTTTTTAAAATATTCGCTGAATTAATTTTCTCTTCAATATTTTTTCTATCTTTGTAAAAGAATGGTGTTGCGCCGGATTTTGAAGAAAAAATCCGGCATTTGTTATTTGTAAGTTACTGAAACACTAAAGTATTCTCTTTGCTATGTCATACTTAATTTAAAAAATTAAAATTATGGCAAGTGAAGCAGTAAATAATTACATAACTAAACGCTACGAACGCTGGCTTGATTACTCTTTGTATCATTGTGGGCTTGCTGGTATTTCAGACGAAGCAACAGACGTCTTGAATGAGGTCATTTGTTCGCTCCTTCAAAAGAAAAGCAGGTTACTGGATAAATTACTTGAGACAAAAAGAAATGGCTATACAGAACTTGATTTCTTTGTTTTGAAGATGATAAAGCTAAACGCATCCTCTCCTACTTCACAGTATAGGAGTAGATACAAGCCCCTGCCTGTGGATGATAATGTAGATTATTCCAGGCTAGATATTGAGGATATTTCAGATGAATCAGAAGATCGAAACGCTGAAATATTAGACAAGCTGCACATAGTAAGGGAAACATTCGAAAGCCTAAACCTTGGTACGACAGCTACCCGCGTTTTTGAGTATCGTTTCTTCCATGATGGAAATTTCTCTGAATGGGAAGGCCCAGAGACATTGAAGCAGCTATATGAAATATATAATGGAGTGCAGGAACTTATTAGAAAGAAAATAAATGGAAATTCATTGTTCTAATTTGTAATATTATTACTTTTGAAAAAAAATAATAAAAGCATGAATACAGAAGAAAACATGATTCCGATAGAACCTTATCTTAAGGACTTTAAACAATATCTTGATGCAAATTCAAGATGTATACTATCTGCTAAATTTGGAAATGGAAAAAGCTATTTTATTAGCAACTTTATGAAGGATTATTCTGAAGAATATTTGTTTATTCCTATATATCCAGTGAATTACCAGGTTATGGATAATAAAGATATATTCGAATTGATAAAAAGGGATATATTAATCAGACTACTCTCAAGTGAGGAAATTAATATCAATGAAATAGAATTGAATACTGCTTCATTGTTCTATTACTTTTTCACGACCAATCCAGGAGATAAACTTTTCAACATTTTAAGTGTAATCCCTGATATAAATTTCTATGGGGTTGATATTAATATTACTAGCGTAATTAAAAAACTGAAAGAAGTCAAGAATAAATTTGATACGTATAAGGAACGATTTGTGTCTGTTGATAAAACATCTGAATTATATATTACCCAATTTGAAGCTTTAAAAGGATCAATATACGAGTTTGATGCTATTTCGCAATTGATATGTGATATAATTCACGAATATAAAGCGAAGTGTTCCAGTAAGAAAGTGGTGTTGATTATAGAAGATCTTGACAGAATAGATCCTGCTCACATCTTTAGAATTCTAAATGTATTTTCAGCTCATTTTGATAGACATACACCAGGTGTTGTCGAATTTGAAACAACCTGTGGAGGTAACAAGTTTTGTTTAGACAAAATTATTTCAGTTTGTGATATTGATAATATCAAGAATATATATGCGCATATTTATGGAGAAAAGACTGATTTTATAGGTTATATAAGCAAATTCTCAAACAGCAAAGAATATATCTATTCTTTAAAGGAAAAAGTGAAATGGTATATTACTAATGTGTTATTGGATAAAGATTTGGAGAAATACCACAAAATCTGTGACATACTATCAGATATCATAATTTCATCGATGGATAATAGAGAAACTGTAGAAAGTAATTTGCGTATAATAAAGGAACGTATAGTTAATGCTAATAAACTAATAAGGGCCCAAAATATAATACTAAATCAAAGATTTGCAGGCAAATATCTAACTTATGATTCAGACTTTACAAAGTTGTTAGCTTTATTGAAAGCATTTGGATTCAACTTCACTGATATTGATATAGAGTCTGCTTTTGATGAATTTGTGAGGATAATAGGTAAATACTGGGCTTTAGCTTCTACGTTTGACAAAAAAATTACTTTTGAAGTTAAAAAAAATAAGATAGAAATTTCATATTATAGAGAAATAACACATGGGATTGGAGATTACCAATTGTCTGTCTCTTATACACATCTCCGAGCCCACGAGACCATGGCTAATCTCGTATGCCGTCTTGTGCTTGAAAAAAAATAGGGGGGGGGGGGGGGGGGGGGGGGGGGGGGGGGGGGGGGGG
>NZ_JAJKHN010000053.1:0-47471 GCF_020982715.1 Bacteroides sp. 1_1_30 | reverse complement strand
TCAAGAGAAAAGCTCACGTAAAGCAAAGCTTTTCTCTTGATTTTTTAGAAAGAGGAACATTTACTGAATATCCCTAAATATATGTTATGTTAAAAGCAACAATACACTATGAATAAAAAAACTCCATAGATCTGTATCCGGTCTTTTATTGTTTTATTTATTCAATAATGCATAAGCACACCATATTATCGGTGCCTGTCCATGATAATCACCGGCGATGCGGGGACGATCCATATAATATTGTTTACTGTTCTTCTTTCCGGTTCCAACACAAACCTCAGTAAGATCATTCTTGTCATTAATATAATTACATAAGCCAAGCCATGCACGACGTGCCACCGGAGCATATTCTTCTTTATCCAGCCAGCCGTTGTTGACACCCACAATCATAGCATAGGCAAACATTGCCGAGCCAGATGTCTCTGTCCAAAAGTCCGGTTCGGTAATCAGCTGGTTCCAAAGTCCATCTTTATTGACGTATTTTTTCAGATTATCCATCATCAACAAGTAACCTTTCATGATACGTGCACGATTAGGATCTTTCTCCGGTAAGTTATAAAGCAGCTCCGTCATACCGACAGCCATCCAACCATCACCACGTCCCCAATAATAAGGTACATCCGATGCATGATAGAAAAGACCGTTGGGATGTTGCAATTCATCCAAATACAGAACCATTTCTTTGGCAGCTCTATTGATATACTTAGGATCACCAGTAGCTTTATAAGCCTCAGATTGCACAATAGTAATCATATACATATCATCAATCCAAAGACGAGTTTGCCAAGAGTATCCCTTTTTATCCCATTTACGTTCCTCTTCGTTTGCATTGGCAGGAAGCTGCCATTGAGTATCAGCATAGGGCAGTCCTAGATCCAAATAACGCTTATCTTTCGTTATATTATAAAATCTTAGAGGCAGACAACCAAACATATTCTGGTCTACGTGTATGGGTGGAGGAAGGAGTTCCTTTTCCAGGTGGAACAATAGTTCGAAACGATTTCTCAACAGCTTGATCAATTCTTTATTATTTGTCAATTCTGCAAAACGAAGGGCTCCGTACCATGTACACACCTCTGCATAATGTATTCCTCTATCACCATACAATTGATGTTTGGTCTCCATTAAACGCTTACTAAGTTTATTTCCAACAGTCTTAGGATCTGCTTTTACAGGAAAATCTCCAAAATAATTTTGAGCGGAAACCACATTCGAGCTCAAAAAAACGGCCATCCATAAAGCATAAATCAAATAATTCTTTTTCATAATCATAGTGTTTTATATAATTAATTATCCAATAATAAATTCTCCGAATCATAACCCAGTCACCGGTATCCAACGTGCCGTGCTTGTAGATGTTACATCACAAATAGCATCTACCGAATTGCGCTTTGTAACGGAAAAATTGACAAGTATTTGCCCGGAAGTTATAGTTAATTTAGAACGTGGGATAGCAACTTCAGCAATATATCCATAATTATCGATACGCCTCTCGTTTGTTTCATCACAGACATAAGTTTTGACCTGGGCATCCAATTGCGCTTCTTTCCATGCTGAATCATATATTTCACAATTCTTCAGTCCATTCATTGTTACTTGTATGCAACAAGCCCCTTTGGACAGTTTATTATTACCCACAGGAGATATGTATAAGGAAGTGTAATCAGAAGCTAGCAAGTTTCGATCAAGTACTTCTAACAGAAAATAAATATTATCATCATCATACGAACAACGTAGCGTTCCTTGCGCTTGTGACTTACCGCCCACAAAAAGTGCATGATCTGTATTTGCCCACTCTTTATTGTTACCATCTACCGTAACCTCTCTTTTCACGGCATCAATGCGATGATTAAGTACGAACTGTGCCATCTGAACCGGTCCTTCTTTCACTTTAACATTAGTTCCAACCAATGTATGTGAATCAATCATACAAAGTGAACCCCAATAACCACCTGAAAAAGGTTGATAAGCACTACCAAAATTACGAGCAGTGGCATCTCCTATTTTAAGAGTATATTTGCTTGACGATTCATACGAAAGGACGGTTTCTCCCGAAGGGAACTGTCCCAAATATGGTCCCATACCGGAGAAAACACAATTATTACTATCGGCAGGCCCTTCCTGATCGGCAGCCAAATATTCCCATTCGTCTTTATCTGAATAACAAAGCGAAATATGATATCCTGAATTATTGGTTTCTACAGCTGCAGCTAATCCTTTATTATCATTGAGTCTCACAACAGAAGGCATCTGATGATTATAGCCGACAATTCCATTTTTCTCCCATCTCATTCGCAATACATAATAAGGAGAAGAGCTAAAGTCGGGGCTCCATGTCTTTCCTCCATCAGCAGAAACAACCATTGCCGTACCTGTATCTGTGTCATGTCCTTCCAAACCAGTACGACTGCTATCTGTAAAGTAACAGTGTAGTTCACCTGTAGGCAACTCCAACAAGAAAGGTTCCCAATTAACTCCCTGATATATCTTGACAGGTTCACTCCAGGTGACACCATTATCCGTACTGCGCCTTAATTCAATTCCTGCATCTTCCGGTAAATCGCGATAACCGGAATTAGCCCTGCAAGATGCAACCGCTAATATATCTCCATTAGAAAGCACCAGTCCATCACAATTAGCATAGCAGTGTATATTCTTATTGCCTTTGCTATCGATAATATCATAACTGTTAAATATCTCTCCTTTCTTTGTCCACGTTCTCAGATCCTTACTGAGCGCATAAACACAACGCCGACCAATATTACTGTTAGCACTGCCATTGTGATAGAACAGAATATAGTCGCCATTTTTCATTTTTTTTATACGAGGATAACGGGGATAAGAATCCTCCATAGTCACAAGCGTCCGATAATTCATCATCAGCGATGAACGTTTCGTAACATCTGCATGGGAATTTATAATAGAAGTCCCCTGATTCAATTCCCCTATAGGTGTGATGCTACAGACCACAGGCTCTTGGGTTTCATCATCCTTTGGTTTCTCCGTATTCCCGTTATCGGCAGGTAAATTCTCATCATTCTCCCCACCGCCTTCACACGCCATAAATGAAATAGCGATGGAGACAAATAACATAAAAAAAGTGTGTTTCATAGCTCTACTATATTATTCAGCTTACTATTTCGCCTGTCTTGTCGGCTGTGGTCCTAAATAAGAACGCTTCATACCTCCGAAATCCAAAACAATCTTTTGCAGGACAGTTCCGGCATCGCCACATATAATTTTCACTGTGTGTTTACCCGGTTTATCGATATGCAAAGTGGTCTTGTTTATTCTACAGTTCTTCAACACACTTTCGTACCAGATTTGTGCATACTCAAAAGAAGAAGTGGAAGGATTCATTACAGGACCTTCGTCAATACATACTCCATATTTCGTTTCTACATTCGTCGCTTCATGTCCGGCATATCCACGATCCTTACTTAAAGTAAATGTAGGCAGTACATACGTATAAACATCAACCGAACCTTGTTCGAATGTATAGAAATCATATTCCAGGCGAGGTGTGCTGCGACCTGCAGTCCGCTGTGGAGCGGCTGTCGGATCACCTAGCTGAATGGCTGTATTTTCTATTCCCAAATTAGGAATCGTTCTCATTTGAATAGCTTTGTTCTCTACTTTCCGGTGGAAGCCGGCAGCATCAATGGAAACATATCCGTTGTGTTCTACAAATAAAGAGTCTATTTCGGCTAATGAAGGAGAGGAAGGATTGAAGACAGAAATATAGACATTCTCCTTCTCACCACGATCAGATGCGATTTCTAATGTTCCGAATACTTTCTCACCAGTCGGAACCTTAGCCCAGTCGATTGATACTTCTATACGATTTTCTGTAGCAGTTTCTCCGGCTTTCTGACTTAATAGAATCCAGTTATCTGAAACCGATGCTTTCCATTTCAAAGGAGTCGTTCCTTTATTGAAAACGTCTACGTAATATGATTGACGGAAATATGTGTTGAAAGATGGCAGTGAATGGAAGCTTTTCTGCCCTTTCAGAATATCTTCTCCTTCTGCCAATATACCCAAAGAGGCTGTAGGTGCCAGATTTGCCTTCCGCAGAGCCGGGAGTTCAAAGTAGGCTGCGGCAAATCCTTGTTTCATGGTCATTACATGATCCCATTTACCTCCAAGTAATGAGTTATATCCTTTTGTGATTACTTCCAGACTGTCATAACAAGCCTTAGTCATTTTCTCCAATTCTGCAGTAGTTGCCCTTTGCTGAATAGAGTACCAACGGTTTCTCTGTCCGTTGAGAACCATACGGTTCAACAGTTCACATCCTTTGACCGGATAATATAATGATTGATAATAACATGCCTTCTTATCTTCCGGCAGAGCTTTCAAAATTTTCTCCGCTACATTTCCTATCCGACGATATTCAGCCAGACGAGTATCTACTTCACGATAATTGACAAGTGAGAAATCAGTATCTGTATTCCGTTCTCTGCCGTGTTTGTCGGTAGCCCACTGGTAACCCCATCCCATAAACTCCGGTTTACGTGCAAAGGCCAGTTTATAGAAAGAGTTTATTACATCCTGATATTCATTGCGATAATCGTTGCCCAACATGCCACACAACCATTCGGTACGATAATTTGCCGCTCTTTCAAAGTTGAATGAATCAATATCAAAAGCCATCGTCAGGAAGTAATCAACAGCAAATTCACATGATTTGATGTCTCCGGCATTGAGCAGCCAGATACGGTCGGCCGTCAAGTCGTATGCTTTACGTAGTTCTTCATACATTAATGTGGGTGAAATTGTGTTCATCCAAAGATGATCGTGAGGTTTACCCAGATAAGAAGAATGATAATATACTCCCGAACGTCCGGAACGTTTCTGCTCTTTCGGACTACTCAAACGTTTCATATATCCATAATTATCATCCGGCCAGATAATAGTCACATCATCCGGAAGCTCCAGTCCCTGATCGTATACATCGAGCACTTCTTTATAAGGAGTAAAGGCTTGAGGAATATCTTCCGCACGCTTGCCGATCGCATCCACCAACATTTGCCTTTGTGCCATCAAAGCTTCCTGAAGCATTTCCTTTCTATCGCTCATATTATTGCTTGCATTCATTGCCCGGTCGTGCAATCCACGCAAAGCCAAAGTATATACATTTTCAAACGGAGCACATTCATCTACACGTGATTTCAACACTTTGTTGACTCCATCCTTATTATTGATATAGTCCCATTCACCCATTTTATCACGTTTCCACTCACTTGCCGTATTAAACAATAACGGTTCACAATGGGAGGACCCCATGACAATAGCAAAGCTATCCGCTACCAGGCGATTTTCAGGAATACGGTGGAATGCCATAGATGCATCGTGCATAGCCGGACAAAGATAATTAGCCTGAAGACGCAACAGCAGTTCACACACTTTTGCATACGTTCTCGGTCCGAAGTTTCCACGTTCTTTCTCAAAATTGCGTTTCGACCAACGATAAAGCCCCCAGTCTTCATCGTTGATAAAGACACCTCTGAACTTGACAGACGGTGTTTTAGAAATGAACTTATCAACTTTTACACTAACTTGTTTTTGCTGTTTGATTGGAGCGTCTGCCCACCAATACCAGGGAGATACTCCTATTGCCTTTGATATGGAAAGAAGTCCGTAAGCAGTACCACGTCTGTCACTTCCGGCTACGACAATTGCTTTCTTAATGCCCGGAACGGGATTGTTGACCACCTCTATCATATAGCGTTCCCAACTTCCGGCAATGGCAGCTGTATCTATTTTATTTCTCGATGCCAAAACATCAATCCATCCGCTTTCTCCTATAGTACCGGCAATAATCGCATACCGCGCAGATACCTTTCCAGGCTTGCTTTCATCCATTTTCAACTCTTGCCCCGTCACACGACGAACATCATCCACAAAGAGAGAAGCACTTTTACGTACTACAGTTGCATCTTTTCCATCAAAGCAAACAACTGCATTCGTTGATGAAGAAACAATAGGAAAACTATTTTTTCCGGTTCCTTTGTCGAGTAAAACTTGTGCATTTGCCGAAATCAGGCTACAACAAAATAAACCCAGCAATAAAATTTTATTTTTCATATACACATTAGATTGACTATTGATAACGCAAAGTTAGGCAAAAAGCAACAAAACGAATAAAAGAAACCGACCTATAAATAGCAGAATATGTTCAAAAAGCAACCACCGCAACTCGAGATTCAAAGTTACGGTGGCTATTTTTCAGAGAAAGCTTTCCTCACCTATCAGAATTTGTCTTCATCGGCCACAGCTTCTTCCCAAGTTTCCCATATCTGCACATTCGGATCATAACCATCATAACCGTAGTTCTGATACAAAGGAGCCTTTCCGTTAGAAACGATTGCTTTTTCAGGGATAGGCCAATAAATGTTATGTTTACCCATGATATAATTGATATCTGTTTTAGTAGCGTTTACGTTAATAGTAATGCCTTTGTTGTACATACCTTTCTTGATGCAACGTTGATACCAATAGCTACCACCTTCAGGATCAGTGCCGGATTGCTTATCGAATGTTTCCACTTTATATGTATTTCCGAACTCGTCCGCTCTGCCGCTGATAGCCAAACAGAGAGATACGCGGGTTAACTCTACATTACGCCATTCTTCAAAGAAAAGTTCACGCGCACGTTCATCCATGATATCACCGATAGTAACCTTATCTGTATAAAATTCAGTACAATGAGCGCGTTCTCTGACGATGTTTATATCATCCTTGATTGTTGGATCATCCGGATTGATATAGAATTTTACTTCTGCACGCAGCAGGTAGGCTTCCGCCAAACGATACAGATACCAATCAGCAATACTGCCATCCGTAGCTCCTTCCAGACCATTATTGGTTTCCTTAGCTTGATTGATGACATCATTCAGGCAGAAAATGTAATGAGGGACGTCATACCAACGACGAATAGTGTCAGAACACATCAAATCTCCCTTGCGGGTAACAAGTTCATTTTTCTCACTGTAATAATCATCTTCTGCGTAAAGCTTAATATTTTGCCCAAAGAATTCAGAATCCGGATTATTACATTTCAGGTTTTCCATGTGCATCCAGTTTCCCGTTTCTGTACTATGCCGCAAATCGGTTTGATCCATTTTACCATTAACAGCCCACAAATCGTCTTGATAGAAAGTGGTAGTACGGAATGTAGATATACCACGTCCTAGTCCACGCATATAATCATATTCTTTACGATATTTGCCATCTTTGCGAGTATAGTTGAATAGAGCTTGCTTTCCGTCAGGCATTTTGATTTTATTATCAAAGAAGAAAGGATACATAATACGCATAGTCAACATCGGGATGAATGATTCTTTAGCTGCTCCCCGGTTGGGCATACCCATAATCACTTCTTTGTTGGCAGCAATCAACTTGTTCTCCGGACGATGTAAATCCCAGATAACATTGCGGGCAATAGGCCATGATGCAGATTCGCCACCTTCAAAGAAGGTTCCGAAAGGTTCTTCCATCAAAGAATAGCCTGATTTATCAATTAAGATATCCAACTGTTCCTTTGCCTTCCCGAATTCACCAATAGACATATAGAGCTTAGAAAGCAACATACGGCAAGCACCTTTATTTACCATACCAACATAATCCATATCTTTCTGTTCAGGAACCCATTGTACAGCAAATTCCATATCTGCTACCATTTTTTTCAGAATAGCGTCACGGTGAGTAGATCGATAGTTCTGCTTAGGAACTTCCGGAAGTTTTGTCAACAAAGGTACATGTCCAAATTGAAAAACTAATGAATAATAGCGATAAGCCCGATGGAAATAGGCACGGCCAATGTATTCGTTTTTCAATGTTTCATCCATTGGTACATTACCTATAAACGAAAGTATTGTATTAGCATTTCTAACACCTTCAAAATTTTGTCTCCAGAAGAAATATATACTGTTTGTGCGTCCTAAATTTTTTTCGTCACTTTGATCGCTGTTCGGTCTCAACAGATTGTCAACATTATCCAACAATCCGCTTTTATCAGTCGCAGACGGTACCATCAAATCAGAAAAAGTATATTCTGTGGGCAGCGCTATCATCTCCCTGGAATCTTCACTCACATAATTACGTTTAAGTTGACGGTCACAAATAGCCAATACGGATTTGATACCATTTTCCGTAGAAAATACAGTTTCCGGTTCAAACATTGTTTGAGGATCCGGATCTAAAAAACTTTCCGAACATCCGGTCAACATTAATGAAGCGCCCACAAATAAAGTGGCACTTTTACAAATATATTTTTGAATGTAATTTTTCATATACGTTTCTGTTTAAAAGATTAGAATGTTAAATTAAGGCCAAGCGTCCAAATACGAGATGCAAAATTACCAGTTTCAGGATCTCCATATCCTTCCCAATCTTTAGCCCATACAGCAGCGTTACGAACAGAGCCATACACTTTCACACGATCGATTTGTATTTTTTCCGTCCAAGCCCTAGGCAATGTATAGCCAACAGATATATTTTCTAAACGAATAAAAGAACGATTATATAATCTACGTGCGCCTTTTGCACCTTCCGGGCCTTGCGCCTCAATACGTGCATATTTATTAGTCGGGTTGTCTACAGTCCAATATTCCTTAGCATTCTTGTTCACCAATCTATAAGTCATACCACCACCGTCGTCATCATTGTTCAAATACATACTTTCCAGACTCTTATGCCCCATACGAGAGTAAATATTCACAGAGAGAGTCAAATCTTTCCACAAGGTGAAATCATTACGTAATGCCCATGTAACCGGAGCGGCGGTTTGTCCCTGGAACACTTTATCATCATTATTATAGATAACCTTTACTAAATTACCATCAGCATCGTATTGGTCGTTAGCCGGATTATTCCATACTTTCGGGTCACCAGGAACCTGCCCATATTTTTTAGCTTCTTCAACCTCATCTTTCTGCCAGATTCCCGTTACTTTATAATCCCAAATCGCACTAATAGGTTTATCAATAAACCATCCGGCTGCCACATAATCCGCTTCTCTGGAACCTACCACAGTTCCATTGGCATCTACTATATCTTGACGATCACCAAACAAATGTTTGATTCTGTTTTTATTATATGAGAGACTGAATGATGAACTCCATTGGAAATTCTTCTTATCAATATTCAGAGTATTCAATGCCACCTCAAAACCACTATTGTTCACCTGTCCTAAATTGGTAGTGATATTCTCAAATCCGGTGAAATTAGATAGAGGTTGTCTCATAATCATATCTTTGGTACTCATTTGATAATATTCCAACGTACCTGTAATACGGTCGTTCAAAAATCCAAAGTCCAATGCAAAGTTCCACGATTGTGTCTTTTCCCATTGCAGATTCGGGTTCTTCATACGTTGGGCCATCAAATAACGCATTAAATATAAGTCACCTGAAGAAGTGATATAACCTTGCATCTTACCACCCCCCGGATAAAGATTGGCAAGTGCTTCGTAAGGATTTTCCAATGAACGATTACCATTTTTACCATATGAAACACGCAATTTACCACTATTCATGATATGAGTATATTTTTGGAAAAAATCCTCATTAGTGAATGACCATGCTATACCTCCCGAAGGGAACCATGCATAAGGATTATTTGCCCCAAAAGCCGAATAGCCGTCACGTCTAATGGTACCAGTAACCATATAACGATCATCGTAAGAATAGAATGCACGTGCCATCAATGCATCAGCCGTTTGATGATTATCATCCGTTCTGAATGAGCTGACAGACTTATCTCCATTCTGGGTGTTATGGAACCCAAGCGCGTCAGACGGCAGAATATTACGGGCTTCAATCCGGTCCGACCAATATTGGCGTTCTTCCGCTTCTTGTACAAATGTCAGAATAACATGGTGCCTGTTGGCAAAAGTTTGGTCCCAAGTAATCGTATTGTTCAGAGACCAATTAAAACGTTTGGCCTGTTCCCGATTTGTTCCACGGTCGTTAGGATTGGAATTAGGCCTTTCTGCAGACGTAAAATAACGGTCATAGAAAAATTGGAAACGAGGCGCAATATTGAACTGATAAGTGATATTGAAAGGCAGTTTTACTTTAGCATTGAAGATAGTATTCAATGTAGTATACCCTTTTTCCAATTGAATGTATTGCTTCTCAAAATACCAGTTTTTTTCATTAGCACGGTCATATTGATACATCAAGGGGTCTTGTGTATAGTTTCCGTTTTCGTCTTTCAGCATGGCGTATGGACTGTTTTCCATAAAACCACCCTTATCCATGCCGATTTCACCATCCGAACGATCTTGAAAGTTTACATTTGCACCCACTTCAAACCAATCGGTAACTTTTGCATTTAGTTTCAAGTTTGCACGGATAGCTCGATAAGTATCGTCGACAAACGCACCTTCATTGCGCAGATAGCCTAAAGACATGTAATAATCCACTTTATCGCCGGCACCACTAATGCTTACATTATAGTCTTGGTTGAAACCTAATCGGAACGCTTCATCTTGCCAATCGACGGTCTTTCCCGACAAAAGATTGTCAAGTGCAGCCGTATCATATCTAAATCCCAAACGTCTTGCCCATATACTAAGATCAGATTCTCCTTCCCGATTGGTCGAATAATTACGCCACTGTTCCAAAGACACCCCCGACAAATTATTAGGATTCCGGAAATACTCCGGCTTTGAAGTATATTCATTACCTGGTCTTGAATAAGCTGCATATTCTCCTGTTTCAGCATTCACACCATAAGTGTTTTTTTCTTTCCAGTCTACATAGTGTTGCAGATATTCGTCCGTAGTTTGCCATCTATCACGATAGGCAGCCTTTTGAGTTAAACCTACGCTAGCTGTGAAATTAACAACAGGCTTGCCTTTTTCACCTTTTTTCGTTGTGATGATGATTACACCGTTAGCAGCCTGTGCTCCATAAACAGCAGCTGCCGACGCGTCTTTCAAAACATCTATTTGCCCAATATCATCCGGATTAATTTCCGAGAGTTCTCCTTGGAAGAACATGCCGTCGAGAATAATCAACGGATTGTTATGACCACCATCTGTATAAACGGAACGCTGTCCACGGATTTTCATCTCACCGCCACCTTTTGCGCCTGCATCGCCTTCACCATAACCTACCACCAATCCAGGTGTTCCGCGTAAAATGTCTTGAACAGTTTTAGGATTTTCATTGGCAATCTTATCAGGACGAACTTGGATGACCGAACCAGTCAAGTCTTTTTTACGCATCGTACCATAACCTACTACAACTACTTCATCCAGCGTCTCTGAATCATCTTTCATTGTGACGTTAATCAGTTTTTTACCTGCTACCGGAATTTCCTGATTTCTATAACCAATATAACTGAAGTTCAACACTGCATTTGAAGCCTTTGCCACAATGCTATAGAATCCGTTTAGATCGGTTACGGTTCCATTAGTAGTCCCTTTTTCCATCACATTTACTCCAATCAACGGTTCACCCGATTGGTCTTTCACATATCCCGTAATTTTAGAACTTTGAGCCTGTATTGTACCAAGACAAAAAGTCACCAATAGTAAGAACAATCCTACCCGAGACGTGAAACTTTCTTTTTTGTTTTTCATACTAAATAAATTTGAGTTAATATTAATAAGATAATATTCAAGCTTATATTGAATTTATCTACTTACTTCCGTTTTATATTCCAATGCCTATATTAATAAACCATACAATTTACGGCAAAGATAAAAGATGCGAGCTTATCTCAAATAGTATTTTTGTCTCAAAAAACAGAAAAAACAGGTCATATTCAATTATGGGGATATTTGCCCGTATTTAATAATTAATTTTACTCGTCTACAGGCTATCTAAGTTAGTCGGATAAGTATCGTTGGATATAGATGCTCAATACAGCACGGTGGATATATATACACGACAGTGTGCATATATGCCCATCAAGGCTTTACGTTGCTCGCCGTCAGCAGCAAACAAAGCGGTAGACAATATTTCTCCTATTGCCCCATTAGTTGTAACTACAGATATCTGTCGAGCACCTTCCACCAATTTTCCATCTCGAGGAGAAACAATATGCCGACGTTCAGGAGAGTCATTACCAGAGGTTGTAAGACACTCATTATGAAGAAGTATATTATTGACTTTCCATCCCGTTCCTACCGGATGATTACCTAAAGCAAGAACGGAACTGTTTCCCATATTTATCAATGCATTTTCTATCACACACTCATTCAATATGCTTTTAATTGTTTCCAAAGCATACCCTTTGAGGAAACCAGATAAGTTGACAGCAACTCCCGGTCGTGAAAAATAGATACTATGATCTTCAGCTGATAAATGTACCGATTGTATCGTGTTCTGATTGTAATTTTCTGAATGGACTGTAATATCAAAACACCCCAGAGTCTTCCCATTATATTCCAGACATAAATCAATCATTGAATAGAGTTCTTCGCTAAGAACGACCGGAGAAACAAAAGCTGTCCGGTTGACATAAGCCAATTCACTGGCCGGATTATAAAAGTTCGCCATCTTTTCCAATCGGCACAATGCATCATAAATATAATTGACCACAAACAACAATTCTCCTTCCGTTTTCTTGCTATACAGGATAATATCCACCCGTGTATGCATGGAAAGAAACCAGGCATAAAGCAGTCCACTGCCTTCATGGGACAGCTTATACATATGTTGAATAGGGACTTGCATCGTATAGCAGGACAAATTAGGCACGGATTACCCAAATTACACGATTGCTATTTCATTAGAACAACCGTGAAATTCGCGCAATCCGTGCCTGAATAAAAAGCCATAAAGAATTTTGACGTATCTCCCACAATAATACGGAATACCCTTACTTCAGTTCTTTAATTTTCACGTTCTTGAACCATACTTCGTCTCCGTGATCCTGAAGAAGTATATTTCCTTCCTCCGGATTTCCGAAATTAGGCCAGTTTTTATATTTACTGTATGCTACCAATGCATTCCACATATCATTGTTACGATCATATTCAATCAATTTAACTCCGTTCAACCAATGTTCCACATGATTGCCTTTTACGATAATGGTAGCAGTATTAAACTCTTTCTTATTGAAAGGTTTATTCTTAGGAGCCGGAATCAAATCATACAACGACCCTAGCTTTCTGTTACCTTTCACACCCAGTTTTGCATCAGGATGTTTGTCATCATCAAGAATCTGGAATTCACAACCGATAGCAGAGCCTGCACCTTTATTCATATCCGGGTTTACGAAATATTTAATTCCGCTATTGGCACCTTCAGTAATCTTAAAATCTACTTTCAGAATAAAATTCTTGTATTTACGGGTAGTCACAATATCACCGCCATTAGCAGATTCAGCGCCACCACTCTTCATTACTTTCAGAATTCCATCTTCTATCTTCCAGCCTTTTGCAGGGAAAGTAGAAAGCTTAGCTCCTCTCCATCCATCAGTAGTCTTGCCATCCCATAATAAAGCCCAGCCATCCTTTGTCTCACTCGGAGAAATCGTGTTGGCGATCAGATTCACTTCCGGTGCAGCTTGTGCTTCCGGCGTCTGATAGCGTTCTACATCCGTCGTACAAATGCGGATATCTTTCCAACTAACTGTTTTACCTTCATCTGCCGCATTTCCAATGGCATGCACCTGCAAAGCAATGAAGCCCACAGGAGTCATATCATCCCAGATATTAGCACAAGGCACTCCGTTTATCCAGGTACGGATTGAGTTACCTACAGCCTCAATACGAGCTTTATTCCATGCATTATTCTTAAAAGCGGTTTTTGCCGACGGATTCAGCGTTAAAGGATAAAGCCAGTTTCTACGTGCCTCATCATAGATGCCACCTGACCAAGCGCGTTTGGAAGGATCGATCTCAAACTGATAACCGTGTACACGACCCTTCTTATAATCTTTCTTGCTTTCACTACGAAGCTGTACTCCGGAATTTAAACCGTCATCTACCTTGAAGTCAAACTCAAGGATAAAATCACCATAATTCTTTGTCGTTGCCAAAAAAGTATTGGGTGTTCCCATTTTAGATACACCGACAATGGCACCATCTACAATTTTATACTCGGCTTTGCCATTCAATTTCTTCCATCCTTTCAGGTTTTTCCCATTGAAAAGAGGTTCCCAATTCTGCGCACCTAAAGAAGCGGCACAGAATAAAAGTAAAGTTAATACGATATTCTTCTTCATAATCATTTATTAGTCTTTCCCACTCCCTTATATTCGAAGAAGGAATGGAAAAGGCTATTTTCTATTTATAATTTATAAAATTCATCCCAACCTTTACGCGGTGGAAGTCCCGCCAGCATTGCATTAGCAAATTCATTATTTGTAATCTGCTTCGTACGAGGATCAAAGAACAACTGTGTATTAAGTCGTTGAGCCATCACACCCAGTGAGAATACCTGACTCAACACTCCATTGATTTCGAACGGCGAGCGTGTCTTTTCAATACCGTTACATGCCAACAAGAAGTTCTCGAAGTGATTGGAAGGACTTTTAGGAACCTTTGGCAACTTGTCTGCCATCTCTTTTGCTTTCTCCTCCGGAATTATAGACAAAGTGCTTCCATGACTACCACCCTTGAAGATCAAATCCTTAGTATAAATGATCTTTCCTGGATTCAACTTAGATTTCGGAGTATCTCCCTGATTAGTTACCGGGATGTTCGGATCTAGTCCCGAAACTCCATAACCGGCAGGAATAGGAGGAAGATTATCCAAACCATCATACCAGGTAATATCTACCGGTGGCATTCCTTTACGCTGCGGGAAACGGAAGAGAATCGTGGAAGAATACGGGAAGAAGTAATCATTATGCCCTTTTGCATATTGCATAGTGACTTCGTATGGCAATCCCAGTTCCAGGAATTCGTGAGCCGTGTCGAGGATATGTGCTCCCCAGTCTCCCAATGCACCCATACCAAAATCATACCAACAACGCCATTGTCCCAAATGATAATCCTTATTATACTCGTGATAAGGAGTAACTCCGAGCCAAGTGTCCCAATCCAGATCTTTCGGCAGTTGCTGACCGGAAGGAAGTTTATAAATATTAGTGTCCCATTTATGCCAACGACGTGGGTTATTCATGTGGGCAGTGATAGCAGTAACGTCTTTGATAATTCCCGCATCCATCCAGGCTTTAAACTGGAAATAGTTTGCTTCAGAATGTCCCTGATTTCCTACTTGAGTAACCAAGTTCGGACGTTTAAGCGCAGCTTGCATCAACAGTTCCGCTTCATAGAAGGTACGTGCCAGCGGTTTCTCTACATATACGTGCTTTCCGGATGCCAAAGCCAGCATACTGATCGGGAAATGCGAATGGTCGGGAGTAGCAATTGCTACAGCATCAAATTCGTTACCGGCCTTATCAAACATTTGGCGAAAATCCCTAAACTGCTTTGCTTTCGGATATTTAGCCATTATCTTTTGTGTATGTTTGGCACCCATATCTACATCACATAAAGCCACCACTTCCACCATACCTGTCCGTGCAAAGTCTTCAATAATCTGCTCTCCACGGTTACCAATGCCGATATAAGCAATCTTCACTTTGTCACCTCTTCCTTTTTTAGGTGAAACGGTTTGCGCATGTAATAAATCACCGGTTCCCAATGCCAATCCGGCTGAAGCCATCGACATCGTTTTCAAAAAATCCCTTCGTGTTACCATAAATTATTTATTTTCATTGATATTGATTAAGTTCTTCTTTTTAAATAGTGCTTGTATTCCATAAAACAAGAGACGCAAAATCCCCCAGAAAGCATAAAGCACAAAAGTAAATATAATGATATAAAAAATAGACGTTATCATCTCCGTAAATGATGCATGATAAGCAATAATTGCATAAAGATGTAGCAAATTAGATACTACGAAACAAACGAGTAAAGTAATTAACTCTGTTTTCTTACGTCGTGCGGTTACAATCGTGTCTTTCATATTGCTTCGGGTGTTTTTGCAGATTGATGGTTCAGATAATCTATTTTATACTCATCAGGGAAATAAAGCGTCCGTTCTTCTTCCAATGCCTGATGCCCCAGCAAACAGAGCATACTTGCATAATATCCTTCTTCCGCTATGTTTTTAGGTTGTTTTTGTGTTATGACGGCTTCAACGAAAGCTTCCAACAACAATGACGTACCGTCGCTCTTGGGACGTTCTCCGATAATAAATTCTCCTTTGTTTTCGTTTGCAGTTTCCGGCGCCCAGCTTGTTCCGGCAAAAGGCAGAGAATCAAACACCTTGTTTTCCCAGTCATTCACCATTTGCAGAAAGGCCGGTGCAGGAGCTACACTCTCAAAATAATATTTTCCCTTTTCCGGTTCTACCGTTCCGAGATTACCCATGATCTGTTCTTCCAGTCCATAGAATTTATTGGAAATAACAGAGTCAAATGTCATCTTTACCCCATCATCAAACACATATACACAACTCACATTGTCATACACATCTCTGCCGTCTTTCCAATAAGTGATGGCACCGTGTCCCATTACCTTTTCGGGTATCTTACGCAAAGCCCAGCTTCCGATCTGAAGCTGATGGCAAGCGAGTTCCGTCATCAATCCTTTTGAGAATTCTTTGTAAAGACGCCAATTTATCAGGCGTTCCAAATTGGGTGAAGGTACCGAACGTCTCCAGTCTCCGTTCCGGTTCCAGAAAGTACGGATGGCATTTATTTCGCCAAAGGTACCTGCATGAATCATCTCCATTGCTTTGATGTAACGAGGATCGAACAGGCGCTGTTGTCCTGTGAAGAAAATCTTTCCCGTGCTACGATGCTTCTGATACATACGGTAACACTCTTCCATCGTGAAACCTATTGACTTTTCACAGAACACATGCTTTCCTGCGTCGAAAGCATCCAATACGATCTTACAATGCGAGCTAAGAGGGGTAGCTACGAGTATAGCATCTATCGACTTATCTTCCAACACTTCCCGGTAGTCACCATACACTTTGGCATTAGGTGCAAGTTTCAATGCGTTCTCAATAGACGGTTTATAAATGTCGCACAATGCTACAATATCGACTTTGGGGTTCTTAGCCAAAAATCCCATTAAAAACCGTCCCCGGGAACCAGGCCCGATAATTGCCAGACGACACTTCTCGTTTGAGGTGTTCATCACCTCCGAAAAAGCAGAAAGCCAAGGGCTTGCTGCAAGAAGAGTGCCAGCCCCGGCTATGCCTAAATTCTTTAGAAAATCCCGCCTGCTAATAGGGGTATGTTTCATGCTTGTGGTATTTAAGATTATAATTGGTTTATTTGAAAATCAGTTATTAAATACAGGTGCTTTTTGTGTTTCGTAAGAAGGAGATCCTCCCTCTACGTAAGGCCAACCTTCTTGGTCCCACTTGATCTGGTCCAACAACAGAATACGTCCGTTCTCTGGAGTTGATCTTAAAAATCCATGATACAGAAGCCAGTCTTGTCCGGCATCATCCCGGATAATCTGCGAACCGTGCCCATTGCCTACAAAATGATCATTCGCACCTATCACCAAAGAATAACCATTTTTCAACATCGGTTTACCAGTCTTGTCTTTGTACGGACCCCATACTTTCTTAGAACGTCCCACTACGACTTTATATGTACTTTTCACTCCTTGACAACAACTTCCTATGGAGGCAAACATATAATAATAATCGCCGTACTTATGGATATAAACAGCTTCAAAAGCAGTTCCCGCTATTCTCTTTTTTTTCGCTCCCGGCATGATCGACAGCCCATCCGCAGTCAGTTCAATAACATATATTCCCCGGAAGCTGCCCCATACCAAATAGTTTCTCCCCTCATACTGCAGGAGACTGGGATCGATCGAGTTCTGTACACCAATCTCATTGCTACGAAACATCTTACCATGATCCGTAAAAGGTCCCTGCGGAGAGTTGGCCGTAGCTACCCCAATTCCGCACGTTTGTTCTCCTCCCCACACCGACATTGCATAATAAAGCACATATTTACCGTTAATATAATTAATGTCAGGTGCCCAAATTCCAGCTTTAGGTTCAAACCTGGGACGAGTTTTATTCGTGAATGCAGTGTTGCAATACGTCCATTCCACCAAATCTTTCGACTTCATGATCGGAACGTTTCTGGTAGATTCGGTAGCATACACATAAAAGTAACCATCTGCAGCTTTAATCACCGTAGGGTCGGGCATGGCAATATCTACAACCGGATTCTTATAACTCACCGCAGACTTTGTCTGTGCTCTCCCCTGCGAAAGACAAGCACCTATCATGAATACGAAAACGAACAAATTTACATACTTTTTCATCAAATCATTCTTTTAAAAGCTCCTTTTTACCTTATCTTTATAGCTATAAATTAATATTAACTTACAAAATCTTTGGGTAACACTCCAAATTGCTTCTGGAAACACTTGGCAAAATAAGACGGAGAATTAAACCCTACCATATAACAAATCTCATTTACCCGGTTTTCTCCTTCTTTCAATAATTGAGCAGCCTTCTTCAAACGTTCCAGTCGAAGATATTCATTCGGACTCAAATCCAAGACGCCCTTTATCTTCCGATAGAAATTAGAACGGCTCATATTCAGGCTATCCGCCATATCATCCATGCTAAATTCCGGATTACTATAATTCACCTGGATAACCTCATTCAACTTCTTTATAAAATCTTCGTCAGCTTTTGTCAACGCCATCGTATTGGCTGCCACAAAAGGAGACTGTGCAAAAGCCTTGCGCAGTTTCTCCCTATTCTGAATAAGGCTGGAAGCACAAGCCTGCAAATATTCCACAGAGAAAGGTTTCTCCAGATATGCGTCTGCTCCCAATTCCATTCCCTCTATCTTAGACTGGATATTCGTCTTCGCAGTCAACAGTATAACGGGAATATGACTATAATTCAAATCTGACTTTATTCTCTTACATAGTTCAAAACCATCCATCACAGGCATCACAACGTCACTAACCACTAGATTCACATAATTACCATCCAACACTTGTAACGCTTCCTCCCCGTTAGTAGCAGTCAATACAGCATATTCTTTCGATAACTGACGCACTACAAAGGCAAGCATATCCGGATTATCTTCCACAACCAGCACTGTAGGACGGTTATCTTTCTTTTCCACCTCTCCAGCAGAAATTTCACTCACCTTGTCCATTCCTGCTTCCGGTTCCGGTGTTAAAGTGATTGTCATATCCTGAACTATCGGCAAAGTCAGACAGAAGGTATTATTTTCTTCCCCTTCTCCCATAGCCAGGGTTCCTTGATGCAGTTCTGCCAATGAACGGGAAAGAGCTAAGCCGATTCCTGTTCCAGTAGTCACTTTTCCGTCTTCTTTTTCATAAAAACGAACGAAAGGTTTGAAAATTTCCTCTTTCATCTCATTAGGAATAATTACTCCATCATTCTCTGTACGAATACGGAATGAATTATTATTATCCGCTTCCGACACCTCCAAAAATATATGTACGTAGCTTTCAGCATACTTCACCCCATTGTTCAACAGATTACTGATAATCTTCGTAAACGCCTCCCGGTTCACATGTGCATAAAAATCCTTTTCAGGCACTTGCAAGGTGAATTCCAAACCTTTCTGTTTGGCAAGGGAAGTGAAACGCACATGAGTCTCTTTCAGTACCTCCGTTACATTGCATTTCGCAAAATTCAAGCGGAATCCCTGACTTTCCGTTTTACGGAAGTCAAGTAACTGGTTAGTCAGATTCAACAATCGTTCCGTATTCTGCTTCATTACATTCAGGTCTTCCCGCGTTTCCGCATCGACCTGTTTCTTCAATATAATGTTTTCCAACGGACCTTTAATCAATGTTAGCGGTGTACGTATCTCATGGGCCACATTCGTAAAGAAATCAATCTTTGCATGGTAAACTTCACGTTCCTTCTCCTGCTCGAATTTCTCCATCTGTCGTCGATGTTTGCTATTACTGCGTCTCTTGAAATACACAACAATTTGTAAAGAACAACCGATAATCAGCAAAGCATACGCACAATACGCCCATATAGAAAGATAGAAAGGAGGAAGAATATGTACTTCCAATACCACTTCATCGTCACTCCATACTCCATCACTATTGGCAACTTTCACCCGGAAGGTATAATCACCATATCGAAGATTGGAGTAGGTAACAATAGGGCTTTCACCAACTGTCAACCAGTCTGTATCAAAGCCTTCCAACTTATACATAATCCGACTTGTCTTAGGAGCCTGAAAATCCAGCGCGGCTACACGGAAAGAGAAAGAATTCTGATTAGACTGGAGAACAAGCTGGTCAGAGAAAGTGATACTCTTTTCCAACGGAGAGCCCGGTTCACCAGCATATACTTCCTTTCCAAACAGAAAGAAATCAGTAATTACAATAGACGGGAGAAACTTGTTCTCGGAGAAATTCTTGGGATTAAAGGCTATAAAACCATCGATGCTACCCAAATAAATCGTACCATCCTCAGTTTCAAAGCTTGAACGATAATTAAACTGGTCGCCCAACAAGCCATTGGAGGTGGTATATACCTTCATCATTCCGGTAGTAGGTTGAAAGCAGACCAAACCGTTATTAGTTGTCAACCACAAAAATCCTTCTTTGTCCTCCACAATCTGGTATACAACATCGTTCGGCAGTCCGGCCGACAAATTATAATTGGCAAATGTCTCCGTATCCGGCTGAAAACGACAAAAACCTCCTCCTTGAGTAGTCAACCAGATTTGTCGGTGAGAGTCTTCAAAGATACTTAATACCTTATCATACGGGAGACTCTTCGGGTTATTTTCATCGTGCAAATAATTCTTCCATTTCTTTTCACTCACATTGTAGCAATAGGCTCCATTAGCATAAGTTGCCAACCATAGATTTCCTCCGGAGTCCTCCTTTATGTCATACACAAACCGACCGTTCAGTTCCGGTATCCGGTCGAAATCATCAGACTGTTTATTATATCGGAGCAAGCCGAATAAAGTTCCCAGGTAAATATCACCGGTCGTTGTGCAGCAAATAGAGAAAACACTATTATCTATCAATGAACGGGGAGAATCCGTTTTCTGATAGGTTTTCACGATAGCTCCCGTACGCGTATCTACTACTTTCACTCCTTTTGAAAAGGTTCCTACCCAAAGATGATCTCCAATTAAACATAAACCATGCACATTGGTAAAAGCACTACTGGGTGTAAAGAAGGAGAATGTTTTGGTCTTGGGGTTGAAACGATTCAGACCACCGTCCTCCGTACCAATCCACAGAATACCTTGATTATCCTGACAGAACTCACGTACTCGTTTCCCACGCAAACCATTATCAGTCCCTTTGGGATAATATTTCTCGAAATACGTATAAAAACGAGGATAGTAATTCACACCGCCAAAATAAGAGCCAATCCAGATACCACCCTCGCGATCCTTACACAATGAATAAATAGCATTGTCGGATAAAGAATAAGGGTCGTTGATCGAACTGCGCAAATGAACATACTTACCCATTCGGAGATTATAAATATAAAGTCCCGATTCTGCGCCAATCCACAATTCGTTGTCAGAAGCTACCAGCAGTTCACGACAAAAAACAGCCTCTCCACTTTCATCTTTAGAGAGTAAATCATGCAGTTTGTTAGAGGTCAGGTTCAGTTCTTTCACTCCTCCTTTTAAAGAGCCTATATATAGACAATTATATGCTCCTTTCACCAGACCTATCACGACATCATTCTCATAAGTTTTTTGATCGTCTACAGGTGATACATAAGGATGAAGGGTTTGCAAACGGTCTTTCGAATAGAAAAGTCCATCACCATAGCAACCAATCCAAAGGGTTCCGCTATTATCGAAAACAAAAGACTGGACATTGGTGGAGATAAAAGAAAAGTTCTTCAATGTGTGGTTCTGGAGTGTTCCTTCCTCCAGATCATAACAAAATAGTCCCTGCGACTCTACCGCTACCCAGACACATCCTTTGTTGTCTCCGGAGATTGCAGTTACGGTATGCTCTATTTTCGTGTTTTCTGCGCTCAATTCAGCAAAATGACGGAAAGAATCTTTTTCCGGATTATAGATATAAAGTCCTACATCCGTACCTACCCAGATATCTCCTTTTGAGTCCTCATAAAGAGCTGTGATAAAATTATTACCAATGCTCCGCCGTGTGCGGTCATCATGTTTGAATTTGCGGAATGACAAACCGTCATATCTATTCAAACCATCTTTTGTGCCGAACCACATAAAGCCCTGCTTATCCTGCAAAATCGCATTGACCGTATTTTGAGATAACCCGTTCTGTACACTAAGATTTTTGAAATAATAATGCTCGTCCGCCATTTGCGCATGGCAGCCGATCTGATAGCCGATTAAACAGATTAAAAATATGAGAACTTTCTTCATAAATATACGTATTTTCTATCCTTCCGTTTGAGTTACCAAATGTAGGCAAAATCACAGCGGAAAGATAGTAAATATGTCTCAATGAATGAAAGAATAGTCCTATTTTTCTATTCTGATACGCGCGTCAACTGCTACAACGGCCTTTTCTGTTGCTAAGAGCGGATTTATATCCATTTCTTTGATCTCTGTAGCGAAACGTAGTAAAGTGGACAAACGGACAATAATTTCAGCAAATTTATCTTCGTTGACTCCCTTTTGCCCACGTGTTCCCTGAATGATTTTATAAGCATGCAAAGAATGAATCATTGAATAAGCTTCTTCGTAAGAAAGCGGAGCCAAACCGGAAGATACATCTTTCAGCACCTCCACAAAAATACCTCCCAAACCACAAAGTACCACGTGACCGAACTTCTCTTCATATTTTGCGCCAACAAACAGTTCCGTACCTTTCAGCATCGGCTGTACCATAATTGCTCTTGCATCAAGTATCTGCATCATACGATCGAATTCCAGTGCCAGATGTTGCTCACTTTTAATGTTCAAAACGACACCACCGACATCTGATTTGTGCACAGGACCAACAACCTTGGCAACTACCGGAAATCCGCACCGACGGGCAAAAGCTACTATCTCCTCTTTATTGTCGGAAACAAATTCATCTACCAACGGAATACCGGCAGCGTGCAACAATGCCTGTACATAATTGGGAGCGATATAACCATCCTCCGGAATAGAATCAATAATACGACGAATCCTCGGAACGTCCACTCCGAACAGTTCTATTTCAGGAACTGCCGGTTTAGGAGCATTGACGATACGTGAAAGGGCAGTACCCAAGGTCACTTCGTCTGCAAAATTCACATGCCCTTTTGCCAGGAAGGCGGAAACCTCTGCTCCGGCTGTATTAATGGAAGGAAGAATGGGAAAAATCGGTTTCTTGCAAGTCTGCATCTTTTCGTGAAGCACATCATACATTTCAAACATAGTAACCAATCCCGGAGTTCCGAAGATGGCCATCATGGCGTCTATATTGTCAAGCTTTTCCTCGCAGTAGTCAATGCAAAGGCGCAGATGTTCCGGTGTTCCGGTAGCCAGAATATCAATAGGATTTCCGACGGCAGCACCGGGGAATAGTTGGGCTTTTAGTTCCTCGGCTACTTCTCCCTCCAGCTTAGGCACATTCAGTCCGCCTTTACTCAACGCATCTGTCAGCATCACTCCCGGCCCTCCGGCATGAGTGATAATGGCAAAATTCTTTCCTTTCAATTCGGGTAAAGTAAACACGCAACCCACAGTAGTCAATTCTTCACGAGAGAAGCAACGCACAATGCCTGCTTTACGGAACAAAGCCTCTACTGCCGAATCGGAACTGGCGATTGCTCCTGTATGGGAAGATGCCGCCCGGCTTCCGCTCTCCGAACTTCCGGCTTTGATTGCCGCAATCTTGCACCCTTTTCTAATCAAAGACGAAGCATGGAATAACAACCTGTCCGGATTCTGAATACTTTCAATATAGAGTAGTTTCAGATGAGAATCTTTTTCGGGATCGAAGTTCTCATCCATAAATTGCAATACATCTTCTACACCGATCTGCTTGGCGTTTCCCACCGACCAGACTGAATTGAACTGCAAACCTTTTGTTACGGCACTTTCGAGAATAAATACCGCCGTAGCACCGGAGCTGGAAATCAAGTCCACCCCTTTGGGGTTTAAGTTAGGAATCGGCTGGCTGAATACACTATGATGCCATGTATTCATCAATCCAATGCAATTAGGACCAATCAGTGAAGCGCCGTATTTATTAACTGTTTCCAAAATACGTTCTTCCAACAGCGCCCCTTCGTGGGTTTCTTCACCAAAACCAGCCGAGAGTATGATAAATGCCCTGGTTTGTTTCTTGCTAGCCAATGTTTCCACCATATCAGGACACATCAAGGCAGGCACAGCCAACACCGCCAGATCTGTGTCCGGCAGATCGTTCACATCCGCAAAGGCGGGAACTCCCTGCACTTCCTTTTCCTTCGGATTCACCGCCCGAAGTTCTCCCTGATAACCTCCATTTATCAAATTCTTTAATATTGCGCCACCCGGCTTATGCACATTATTCGATGCCCCTACTACGACAATACTTTCAGGACGAAGCAACTGGGTTGTTATCATATCATGCTTTGGTTTTCGTTTAACTTAGGTACAAATATATTCTTTCTTACGAGAAAAAAGAAAGAAAAAGAGGAGAAATATAGATGGAAATAGATGATAAAAGAGGAAATGAGCAAGAAATTATATAGATTATACTGACTTATTGAAATGCAAAGCTATAATCTTACCATGTAATTCTTATCATTAGAACAGAATATTACTTTATGCAGAAAAAATGGACATAAAACTCATACAGAATCAAAAATATACAAGATGAGTCCGGAGTATATTGGAAAACTTGAAGGATAAGCAAGTTGCATAATCCATATTCACACAAAACAGACTTTAAATCATTCGATTCAACATCAAAAAGGCAAAATTCCTAATTTCAGGAGCAGATTATTGCAAATATAAGTTCAAATAGAAACAACTCACATGTTACCTATTCGACAGCAACCAGCACAAAACAAGTATTCTAAATACCCTTTTGTCCTTTCGTTTAAAAGCAAGGAAGCACTTCTCACTGACCAATAAACCGTTTCTTTAAAAGGAACGAAGTCTTCCTTTAAAAGCAATGATTCATGATTCTATCAACAATCATGAATATTCACTCATTTGTATTCAAGAAAGATTACTTATTCCGCATATTCATACAGTATTTTATACGTCACTTCTTTTATTAGAATACAGTTTAGATACTCCTAATCTGTTTCAATCTTAAAAATAGAACATAATAGAAAATATAAAAATACCCCGATACAAATTGGCTATTTTCTAGCCAACTTATATCAGGGTAAAACACTTTCTTTTTACCTGTTTTTTTATTACGAAACGTTCCTGTTTCATTCTGTGACCACTTTTCAATGAAATAATCTGTGTTAATCCGTGTAATCTGTGGTGAAAAGTCATTATCTTTGCACATTACAAAGTTGAAAACAACAAAAATCACACTATATAATGGAAAAGAAATTCAAAAGAACCACCGTCACATCGGCACTGCCGTATGCGAACGGTCCTGTCCATATCGGTCACTTGGCTGGTGTATACGTACCGGCAGATATTTATGTGCGTTATCTGCGTCTGAAAAAAGAAGATGTATTATTCATCGGAGGTTCGGACGAACACGGGGTACCTATCACGATTCGTGCCAAGAAAGAAGGAATTACTCCGCAGGATGTAGTAGACCGTTATCATTCGCTGATAAAAAAATCATTCGAAGAATTCGGTATCTCATTCGACGTGTATAGCCGCACCACTTCGCCGACGCATCACCAATTGGCTTCGGATTTCTTCAAAACATTGTACGATAAAGGCGAATTCATCGAGAAAACGTCTGAACAATACTACGACGAGGAAGCAAAAACATTCCTTGCCGACCGTTATATCACCGGAGAATGTCCCCACTGTCATTCGGAAGGCGCTTACGGCGACCAATGCGAAAAGTGCGGAACCTCACTTTCTCCTACGGATCTTATCAACCCGAAAAGTGCTATCAGCGGCAGCAAACCGGTAATGAAAGAAACCAAACACTGGTATCTTCCTCTCGACAAGCACGAAGGATGGCTGCGCAAATGGATTCTGGAAGATCACAAAGAATGGCGTCCCAACGTATACGGCCAATGCAAAAGCTGGCTCGACATGGGACTGCAACCACGTGCCGTGAGCCGTGACCTCGACTGGGGTATCCCTGTTCCCTTAGAAGGAGCAGAAGGAAAAGTGCTTTATGTATGGTTTGACGCACCTATCGGCTACATATCCAACACCAAAGAACTTCTCCCCGACAGCTGGGAAACCTGGTGGAAAGATCCTGAAACCCGCCTGATCCATTTCATCGGAAAAGACAACATCGTGTTCCACTGCATCGTATTCCCCGCCATGCTGAAAGCAGAAGGCAGCTATATCCTGCCGGACAACGTGCCGAGCAACGAATTCCTCAACCTCGAAGGAGACAAGATCTCTACTTCCCGCAATTGGGCCGTATGGTTGCACGAATATCTGGCTGATTTCCCCGGAAAGCAAGACGTACTCCGCTACGTACTGACCGCCAACGCACCGGAAACGAAAGACAACGACTTCACTTGGAAAGACTTCCAAGCACGCAATAACAATGAACTGGTAGCCGTATACGGTAACTTCGTGAACCGTGCAATGGTATTGACTCAAAAATACTTCGACGGGCGCGTACCTGCACAAGGTGAACTGACCGACTACGACAAGGAAACACTGAAAGAATTTGCAGACGTAAAAGCAGAAGTGGAAAAACTGCTCGACGTATTCAAATTCCGCGACGCACAGAAAGAAGCCATGAATCTGGCACGTATCGGCAACAAATACCTGGCCGACACCGAACCGTGGAAACTGGCAAAAACAGATATGGAGCGTGTAGGTACCATCCTCAACATCTCCCTGCAACTGGTTGCCAACCTTGCCATCGCTTTCGACCCGTTCCTGCCGTTCAGCTCGGAAAAACTCCGCAAAATGCTGAACATGGATACTTTCGAATGGTCTGAATTGGGACGTGACAACCTTCTCCCTGTAGGTCACCAGTTGAACAAACCGGAATTATTGTTCGAAAAGATTGAAGACGCTACTATCGAAGCACAAGTACAAAAATTGCTCGATACAAAGAAAGCAAACGAAGAAGCCAACTACAAGGCTAATCCTATCCGTCCGAACATCGAATTCGATGATTTCACGAAACTGGATATCCGTGTAGGTACCATTCTTGAATGTCAGAAAGTGCCGAAAGCGGATAAATTGCTTCAATTCAAAATCAACGACGGACTGGAAACACGTACTATCGTATCGGGTATTGCCAAGCATTATCAACCGGAAGAACTGGTAGGCAAACAGGTTTGCTTCATCGCCAACCTTGCTCCGCGCAAACTGAAAGGTATCGTCAGCGAAGGCATGATTCTAAGTGCCGAAAACAACGACGGCAGTCTGGCAGTTATCATGCCGGGACGTGAGGTGAAGCCGGGTAGCGAAGTAAAATAATAAAACTTAAATAGGGAATACATGAAAAGCTATCATTGCGCATAGCCTTTTCATGTATTCTTTGCAAATAACATGAGCGAGAATCAGTCACTAAAAGAAAAGACAGCCAAAGGACTATTTTGGGGAGGATTCAGCAACGGCATACAGCAGTTGTTAAACCTGCTTTTCGGAATATTCCTCGCACGGTTGCTCACTCCGGCAGACTATGGAATGGTGGGAATGTTGGCTATCTTCTCCCTCATTGCCAGTTCGATACAGGAGAGCGGTTTCACAGCCGCCCTTGTCAACAAGAAGGAAGTGACACATAACGATTACAATGCTGTCTTCTGGTTCAATGCAGCCATCAGCTTATCCTTGTATCTGCTGTTATTCCTGTGCGCACCGCTCATTGCCGATTTTTACCATACTCCCGAACTGACACCGCTGGCACGTTATTCCTTCATCGGATTCTTCATAGCCAGCCTGGGAATATCCCACAGTGCCTATCTTCTGCGAAACCTGATGGTGAAACAGCGGGCCCTGTCTTCCGTTATCGGGCTTACCGTATCCGGAATCACCGGAGTCACTCTTGCCTACTTCGGTTTCTCTTATTGGGGTATTGCCACGCAAAGCATCGTTTATGTAGCCGTCAACACAGCCTGTTACTGGCATTTCACCCGTTGGCAACCGAGCTTGCAGTTCAAATTCACCCCGATTAAGGAAATGTTCGGATTCAGCGGGAAGCTACTGGTAACCAATGTATTCAATCACATCAACAACAACCTGTTCTCTGTGATACTGGGTAAATTCTACACCGAAAAGGAAGTAGGATATTACAACCAGGCCAATAAATGGTGCGGTATGGGACAGCTCTTTATATCCGGCATGATAAACGGAGTGGCGCAACCGGTACTCACCAAAGTGTCGGACGACCTTGAACGGCAAAAACGGGTATTCCGCAAAATGCTGCGTTTCACCGCCTTTGTCTCGTTTCCCGCCATGCTCGGACTGGGAATCGTATCAGAAGAACTGATTACCATCACCATCACCGACAAGTGGTATTCCAGCATATCCATCATGCAGATTCTGTGTATCAGCGGAGCCTTCACTCCCATCGCATACCTCTATCAGCAACTCATCATCAGCAAAGGAAAATCCCGCATCTATATGTGGAACACCATAGTGCTCGGCATTATTCTACTGTCAGGCGTTCTGTTAGTCCATTCACACGGGATCTATGCCATGCTCGCCGTCTATGTATCCACCAATATACTGTGGCTACTGACGTGGCACTACTTCGTATGGCAGGAAATCGGACTAAAGCTGCGCCATGCACTGATAGACATACTTCCATACGCTGTCATTGCCGCTACGGTGATGGTAATCACCTATTATTCCACCCGTTCCATCGAGAATATTTATCTCCGCCTGGCAAGCAAGATAGTGCTCGCAGCAGCACTCTACATAGCCGCCATGTGGGGCAGTCGTTCGGTCACCTTTAAAGAAAGCATCCAGTATTTCATCAAAAAGAAGCCACATGAACCCTAATGATCTTGCCACTAAATACCGCCTTCTGAACAGTTCTTTCAAAAAGACAATGATCTATCACATAGGTATAGACGCCGGATTCTTTACCGAATATACCTATATGCTCCATGCAATGCTCTATTGCCTGCAACACAAAATACAGTTCAAGCTTTACTCCGACGACGCCAACTTCGGATGGGAAAAGGGCTGGGAAGACTGTTTCGTACCTTTCTGCGAGCAAGTGCACGAACCGTTTCACCACACCTACAACACCCATCGCCTGCCTTCATGGCAAGCATTGATGCAAGACAAAAAATTATCTAAAACGAAGTTACTGAAATGGAAACTGAAAGTAACCTGCAAGAACATCATCGGAAAAGCCCTTGCTTTCTTCACGTATGGTAAACCGGTGTTGCTCAACTTCCAAGTGACGTTCAACCCCAACCAGCGCTTCCATATCCTCGAACTGGGAATAGACGGTGACTACCTCCACACCTTCCAAAAACTGACGGAAATCACCTGGAAACTCAACGACACCACCGCACAGGAATGTCGCCAATTTGCCGCCACCCTGCAACTTCCGCCTCAATACGCAGGATGCCAGATACGCGGAGGAGACAAGATAACCGAAACCAACCTGCTGCCACCGGAACACTACATACGCCTCATCAAAGAAAAAACAGCCATCCGCGACGTCTTTGTATTGACCGACGACTACCGCCTCTTCGAGCAAGTGCAAACCCTTGCCCCGGACATACACTGGTACACCCTTTGCAGCCCCAACGAGCAAGGATACGTCAACAGCGCCTTCACACAGACCACCAAAGAACTGAAACAGAAGCAAATGGCACGTTTCCTCTGCTCGATACAGCTATTGATGGATGCTTCCGTCTTTATAGGAAGTATCACCACCGGTCCCAGCCTGTTCCTGTTGAAGAAGTTCTATCCGGAGATCAATCCGGCAGACTGTCTGCTCAAGGACTTTCCGCAAGCATCCGTCCTCCCCATTCCGGGACGTGGGCGAGTGGCCACCAAATTTATGCAAGGAAACTTAAAGTTATAGTAACTTAGCAATATAATTACTACATTTGCAAGACAACGTGCATTAACCATTTCCGATGAACAAGAAATATACAGCCGAAGAGCTTGATTTATTACATGCCGAACTTTACGACATATTGGGAGAAACCATCCGGGTGTGTCAGAAGCACGATATTCCCTATTTTGTGATAGGCGGCACAGCCATCGGCGCACTCTACGATCAGGGAATTCTCCCCTGGGATGATGATATAGACATCGGCATGACGCGGGAGAATTACAACAAATTCTTAAAAGTAGCACCCGGAGAACTGGGTCCTTCCTACTTCCTTTCATGGATAGAGACAGACCCGCACACCCCGTATTATTTTGCCAAAGTCAAGAAAAACAACACCCTTTTTGTAGAAGAAATGTTCAAGAATGTCCCGATGCATCCGGGCATTTTTGTCGATATATTCCCATTCGACAAGATTCCCGACAACAAGCTGCTGCGAAGAATACAATCCGAAGCACTCGGCTTCCTCAAATGCTGCCTGATGGGAAAAGAAATATGGATGTGGAAACACTTCGGCAAATGCGAAATAGAGAACCCTACAAACCGGGGAGCCTTCTCCTGTCTCCTGAACAGAATAGTCGACTCTCTTTTCTCTAAAAAAGCAATTTACCAGATGCTGGTATCCGTGCAAAGCTGTTTCAACTCACGAAACACCCGCTACTACAACAACGTTATGGCAACCGCCGACCACGTGACCGTAGAAAGTATCCGCCACCTGCAACCGGTGAAATTCGGTCCCCTCACCGTGACCGCTCCCGATGATCTGGAAGGGTTCCTGCGATACAACTACCCGACCTTGCATCGATTTACCAAGGAGGAACAGGAAAAAATAAATAACCACTATCCTGCCGCCCTCTCATTCAGTACAACCCCAAAACAAGAACTATGAATATGAAATCCGCTTTAGTAGACGTCCCGGTACTTATACTGTTCTTCAACCGCCCGCAACAACTGTCGCAAGTGTTCGAGCAAGTGAAGAAAGCACGTCCGTCCCGGCTCTTCCTCTATCAGGACGGAGCACGAAGCGAACGCGATTTGCCCGGAATAGAAGCCTGCCGTGAAATCGTATCACAGATAGACTGGGAATGTGAAGTAGAACAGCTTTATCAGGAAAAGAATTTCGGCTGTGACCCTTCAGAATATCTTTCGCAGAAATGGGCCTTCTCCAAAGTCGACAAGTGCATCGTATTGGAAGACGACGATGTGCCCTCCGTTTCCTTTTTCCAATTCTGCAAGGAGATGCTGGATAAATACGAACACGACACCCGCATCAGCATGATTGCCGGCTTCAACCCCGAAGAAATCACCCAGGATATGCCATCCGACTATTTCTTCGCCACCACCTTTTCCATCTGGGGATGGGCGAGCTGGAAACGGGTAGTCGACCAATGGGACGAGTTTTACAGTTTCCTGGACGACTCCTTCAATATGCAACAACTGGAGCAACTCATCAAAGAACGCAAATTCCGGAGCGACTTTATCTATATGTGCCAGCGTCACCGGGAACAGCAGAAAGCCTTTTATGAAACCATCTTCCACGCCTCTATCCTGTTCAACTCCGGACTAAGCATCGTGCCTACCCGCAACATGATAAACAACCTCGGAGCAACGGCAGATTCCACCCATTTCGCCGGCTCGGTCCACACCCTGCCCAAGGGCTATCGCCGCATCTTCACCATGAAGCGTTACGAGGTAGACTTTCCGCTGCGGCATCCCCGCTACGTCATTGAAAACGTAGCCTACAAAGAGAAGGTTTACCGCATCATGGGCTGGGATCATCCATGGATCAAGATAGGGCGTTCGTTCGAAGAACTGTTCCTCAACCTGAAATACGGTAATTTCTCCATCATTACGAAAGCTCTCAAAAACCGAATAAACAAATGGCTGAAAAGAAACAAGCACCACTAAATACGTTGCTTACTATTTATTTTTACCATACCCGCCTCACACGGGAAAGTTACGAGGAATGGAAAGAATATAAATTCCCCGGACATATTTTATACGGACTTCCTCTGCTCGAAAATTACGGAATACATTCCGTAATGCACAAATGCAAATATTTCTCCAGTCGCCTGAAGCTCATGTTTTACGCCACCAAAGAGATTCTCTTCTGCAAGGAAAAATACGACGTGCTCTATGCCACCTCTTTCCGGGGGATAGAACCCGTCATCTTCCTCCGTGCGCTGGGACTGTACCGCAAACCTATTGTCATCTGGCATCACACGGCCGTCGTCACCAACCCCAAACCGTGGCGCGAACAAATCTCCCGCCTTTTCTACAAAGGTATAGACCAAATGTTCCTGTTCAGTCGGAAACTGATTCAGGACTCGCAGAAAACCCGGAAAGCACCGTCCCACAAACTGAAACTCATCCATTGGGGACCGGATCTTCCTTTCTACGACCACCTGCTTGCAGAAATGCCCGACCGGAAGCCCGAAGGATTTATCTCCACCGGCAAAGAGAACCGGGACGTGGACACCCTGCTCCAGTCATTCTCCGCAACCAACGAGGAATTGGATCTGTACATTGCCGTCTCATGCGGCAACATCAACTATAAAAAGATACTCGACCGCTATTCAGTGCCCGACTCCATTCATATTCACTATACCGACGGAGTGATTCCCTACGAACTGGGAAAACTGGTAGCCCGCAAAAGCTGCATCGTCATCTGCTGTCTGGACTTCCCCTACACCGTAGGACTGACCACTCTCGTAGAAGCATTTGCCCTCGGCATCCCCGTCATCTGCTCGCGCAACCCCAACTTCGAAATCGACATCGACAAGGAAGAAATCGGCATCACCGTAGAATATAACGATGTACAAGGCTGGATAGACGCTATCCGCTACATCGCCGACCATCCCGAAGAGGCACGACGCATGGGAGAAAATGCACGCAAACTGGCAGAAGAACGCTTCAACCTCGAAATCTTTTCGCGCGAAATAGCAGAAAGCTTGTTGGAAATATCAAACATTTCCTCTAAAAACCGTACATTTGCATAAACTTTTGCCCATGAGAGTCCTGATAATAAATACATCTGAACGAATAGGAGGAGCGGCCATTGCAGCAAGCCGGTTGATGGAGTCACTGAAAAACAACGGTATCAAAGCCAAAATGCTGGTGCGTGACAAGCAGACCGACCAAATCAGTGTGGTCCGCTTAAAAAGTAACTGGTTGCAAGTGTGGAAGTTCATGTGGGAACGGATCGTTATCTGGAGTGCCAATCGTTTCCGCCGATACCATCTGTTCGACGTTGACATAGCCAATACTGGCACAGACATCACCTCACTCCCGGAATTTCGCCAAGCCGACGTGATCCATCTGCATTGGGTCAACCAAGGAATGCTCTCGCTGAAAGATATACGGAAAATACTCACTTCCGGCAAACCTGTGGTATGGACCATGCACGATATGTGGCCATGTACCGGCATCTGCCACTACGCACGGGAATGTAAAAACTATCAGCAAGAGTGTCACGACTGCCCTTACATCTACAAAGGCGGTGGCCGGAAAGATTTATCTTACCGCACTTTCCGCAAAAAACAAAAGTTATACAGCTACGCTCCCATCCATTTCGTCACGTGCAGTCACTGGCTGAAGGAACAAGCACAGACCAGCGCATTGTTTGAAGGAAAAAGCGTCACCAATATTCCGAACGCTATTAATACCAACCTGTTCAAACCCATGAACAAAAAAGAAGCACGTGCCAAGTTCATGCTGCCAGAAGGTAAGAAACTGGTTCTGTTCGGCTCGTTAAAGATCACCGACAAACGAAAAGGAGTCGACTATCTCATTGAAGCCTGCAAACTGCTGGCAGAAAAGCATCCGGAATGGAAAGAGTCACTGGGGGTAGTCGTATTCGGCAACCAGTCACAGCAATTGCAGGAGCAGCTTCCTTTCCATGTCTACCCGCTCCCTTACATCAAGAATGAGCATGAGATAGTAAATATCTACAATGCCGTAGACCTCTTCGCCATCCCGTCTCTGGAAGAGAATCTTCCCAACATGATTATGGAAGCAATGGCCTGCGGAGTACCCTGTGTCGGCTTTAACGTAGGAGGTATCCCTGAAATGATCGACCATCTGCACAACGGTTACGTGGCACAATACAAATCTTCGGAAGATTTTGCCAACGGCATACATTGGATATTGACGGAACCGGAATACGATGAACTCTCCGCACAAGCCTGCCGCAAAGTCTTGGGCAATTATTCGGAGAGCATCATCGCAAAGAAATATACAGATGTCTACAATAAAATAACGGGGAAATATGCATAGCGTCCATCCTACTCCCAAGTTCTCTATCATTACGGTGACGTACAATGCTGAAAAGGTATTGGAAGACACGATTCAGAGTGTCATTTCACAGACCTATCATCACATAGAATACATCATCGTAGATGGAGCTTCCAAGGATGGAACCATTTCTATTATCAACCGCTACCGCCCGCACATACACACCGTTGTCAGCGAACCGGACAAAGGACTGTATGACGCTATGAATAAGGGCATCGCCCTTGCCAGCGGCGATTATCTCTGTTTCCTGAACGCGGGCGACTGTTTTCACGAGGACGACACACTGCAACAAATGGTGCATACCATCAACGGCAGCGAACTGCCCGATGTGCTTTACGGAGAAACCGCTATCGTAGACCAGGACAGGCATTTCCTGCGGATGCGCAGATTGTCCGCTCCCGAAACGCTTACCTGGAAAAGTTTCAAACAGGGTATGTTAGTCTGCCATCAGGCATTCTTTCCCCGTCATACGCTGGTAGAGCCCTACAACTTGAAATATCGTTTTTCTGCCGATTTCGACTGGTGCATCCGTATTATGAAGAAAGCGCGCACCTTACACAATACCCATCTGACGATTATCGATTATCTGGATGAAGGAATGACTACCCGCAATCAGAAAGCCTCCCTGAAAGAGAGATTTCGCATCATGGCGAAGCACTACGGGCTGATCGGCACCGTAGCACATCATATATGGTTTGTGATCCGTGCGGTGATTCACCGGTAAAGCTGGTTCTCTTTAAAATGTTGCAGGCAGCGCAAGCAACTGGTACATCAGCGTACGTGCCATACGTATCTGCCCTTTTGTACTAGGATGTAAACGGTCATATCCTGCGTCGTAGAAGTAAATCAGTTGTTCTTCCACCATCGGGTTCAGCCCGGTTACCGCATTAAAATCAATTACGGGCACTCCCCACACATTACCGGCTTCCTTGACGGCCTGCACGTAGGCATCCACATATTCACCACAACTATTCTGATAGTTTTCATCCGGTTGCACGTTCTTCTCTCCAAAATCCGCCAGTGAGCGGTGCAACGGGGTTAATAGTACAATCTGCTTATCCGGAAACAGTTGTTTCAGCCTGTTGATTCCGATGTTGATACGTCCTTTATACGTGTTTCCATCCATTATAGGCGTACGTTTCTTGCGGGTTTCCAGCCTTTTGACCTGTCCGCGGGCTGCCATCACCTGTTCTTCTGTTTCCGTAAACCACTCTCCGATAGGCACACCGTCATTAAAATCATTCGTACCCATCAGAATCAAGATAGCATCCACTTCTCCACCGTGTTCCTGCTTTAGTTTCTCGGCCTGACGGGGCACATCATTCCATTGTCTGCCGCTGATACCATATACATAAGGAGTAATCCCCAGCCATTCCTGCAGGAAATCCCAGTATTTCTTTATTTTGTCACCATAGCAGTTGGGATCTGTAATAGAGTCTCCCAAATATCCCACTCTTTTTCCTTGCCATGGATGCCGGACAGCTCCATTATTCGTTTCAGCAGAGTTTGCAACTTTAGATGTTTGATTCTGTCCGCACAGAAAAGAGGAACAGAAAAACAGAATGGTACATGCGAGTAATAATTTGCTTTTCATCGGTATTATACATTAAATGAGAGATTTGTATCTAATATCCTGCAAATGTAATTCAAAAATAGGTAGTTTCAATCAATTTGGGCAGTCAATCTCATCCATACAACCGGACAGACAAACGGGTCTCTATTTGACGATTCTTGCTAAAATGCAGGTTTACAGTATTTTTTCATCAAAGTTATCATTGAGTTTTACACCTAAAATCCTATCTTTGTCACAAACTAAAAGAAAAATTGGATGTTTAACTCATTTTCATTCCATAAGGATTCCGTTCTGTAAATAATCTGTAAGCCTTCCTCTCATTACAGATTATCCCTTATGTTTTCTGACATATTCTTGTCAGAGTTATTTTCTATATCTAAATTTTAAACTATTTGTATGGTCAAATGGTCACAAGCATCGTCACATGCCTTCATTTACCGTACTGCTAAAACATTAAAAAACAATGAGTAACGAATTAAAAACAATCCACGAATTCGATTTTACACTGATATGTAATTACTTCAAAGGACTAAAACGTCAAGGTCCGGGAAGCCCTGAAGTCACACAAAAAGCCTTAAGTTTCACCAACGAACTGTCTGACAATGCCAGAATAGCCGATATTGGCTGTGGCACAGGCGGGCAGACAATGGCATTAGCCAACTATACGAAAGGGCAAATTACAGGCATCGATCTTTTCCCCGACTTCATCGAAATATTCAACAGAAATGCAATAGAAGCCCATTGCGAAGACAGAGTAAAAGGCATTGTCGGTTCTATGGACGCTTTGCCGTTTCAAGAGGAAGAACTCGATCTGATCTGGTCCGAAGGAGCTATCTATAATATAGGATTCGAACGCGGCATGAATGAATGGAATAAGTTCCTGAAAAAGAACGGATTCATCGCTGTAACGGAAGCATCCTGGTTCACCCCGGAACGCCCCTCCGAAATAGACGACTTCTGGATGGCTAATTACCCGGAAATCGATACGATTCCGAGAAAAATAGCACAAATGGAGAAAGCCGGATATATCCCGACAGCCCATTTCATCTTACCGGAAAATTGCTGGACCGAGCATTTCTATGCTCCCCAATTCCCGGTTCAGGAAGCCTTTCTGAAAGAATATGCAGGAAATGAAGCTGCCGCAGACCTCATCGCCGGTCAACGACACGAAGAGAGCCTATATAATAAGTATAAGGAATACTACGGCTATGTATTCTATATAGGACAAAAAAGATAATTGACTATCTGCCGGAGAAGTTAGCAAGATAGGATAACTCTCCGGCATTTATTATCCTTTATTTTGCAGAAGATATGGAAACGAAAGATATAAATAAGGAAGAATATCAGTTACGGATCAACAAAGTGACCGACTATATCCATCAAAACATTGACCAGCCGTTATCATTACAGAAAATGGCGGGTATCGCATGCTTTTCTCCTTTCCACTTCCACCGCGTATTTACAATCCTGACCGGCGAAACGCCTACGGATTATATCAAACGCACCCGGATTGAAAAAGCAGCCCTATTATTAAAACAAAACAAGGAACTTTCCGCCACCGAAATTGCCGCCCTTTGCGGCTTTAGCAGCCTTTCGCTGTTAAGTCGCAATTTCAGGCTGCATTTCAGTATGACGATCCGGGAGTTCCGCTCACTAAAATAAAACGCTAAAGAATATGGAAAAAGAAAATAAGATTCTGATTTTTCGAACTTCTATCACCAAAAGATGTGACATCAAACGCATAGGAAAACTTTTGGCAGAGTTCCCTCAAATAGACAAATGGAATGTGGACTTTGAGGACTGGGAGAAAATATTAAGAATCGAGTGCAGTGGTATCACTGCACTCGAAATATCGGAAGTACTCCGGAATAATCATATTTTTGCCAGCGAACTGGAATAAAACGGAGGGAAAGAAGTCTCAAACTCCCAACAATTGTTTCAATTCACCCATTCCTTCAGAAGCTCCCTTCTGAATTACATGTATCGAACGGGAAGTATGCGTATCTACCGGTTTCGGATCAATCAGATACACCTCTGCTCCTCTCGGTACATAATGAAGCAGCCCCGCCGCAGGATATACATTAAGCGATGTACCGATAATGACGAAAATATCCGCTTTCTCCACATAGCGGATAGCTGTTTCAATTTCCGGCACAGCTTCTCCAAACCATACAATGAAAGGTCGTAATTGAGTGCCGTCACCGGCCTTGTCTCCCATCTTCACTTCATATTCTTCCGGTTTCAGCTCTTTTATAAATTGAGGATTATATGGATCTCTGCTGGAACATACTTTTGTCAGTTCGCCATGCAGATGAATAATGTGGCTACTTCCGGCGCGTTCATGCAGATTATCAACATTCTGTGTCACCACCGTTACATGGAAACTTTTCTCCAGTTCCGCCAACAGTTCATGCCCACGGTTCGGTTTCACCTCCAACAACTGTTTCCGACGCTCATTATAGAAATTAATCACTAAAGCCGGGTCACGCTGATAACCTTCAGGAGTGGCCACCTGCTCCACAGGATACCTATCCCACAAACCGCCTGCATCGCGAAATGTACTAATCCCACTCTCGGCACTCATACCCGCACCCGTCAAAACTACCAGATTCTTCATTACTATTCCTCCTTCTTTTTTAATAGCCACACAAATGTAATCAGAATCATCGAATAAAAGAACACTTTCTCACGCTTAATATAATCCTATTTATGCAGAACTTTAAGATGAAAGATGCAGATAGTTAGCATCATTTATGGCAACAACTATTCGTCTGACTACTGTTATTCTTTCGTCTGACAGTTGTCAGACGAAAAAACAACAATTGTCAGACGCAAGTTCAACAGCTGTCAGACGATTAATTGCCTGCATAAACAAATCTAAAATATAAGAATAAGCCGATTAAATCCTACGAACAAAAAAACTAATTCTTTAAAGAAAAGCGATTATCTTTCACAGATATAAGAATTTTTAAATAGCAAATGCTAAATCATTCAAATAAAACACGTACTTTTGCGATTCATAAATTTGCAATTGATTGAAAGCTAAAACCATGAAGGTGATACATTTCAATCGCCAACAAAAAACATTATATGGATAAATTCAGTTACTCTATTGGCCTCGGAATTGGTCAAAACTTATCAAGCATGGGAATCGGAAACCTTGCGGTAGATGATTTCGCACAAGCAATCAAAGATGTATTAGAAGGTAATCAGACGGCTATCAGCCACAATGAAGCCCGCGAAATAGTGAACAAATATTTCGAAGAATTGGAATCTAAGATGAGTGCCGTTGCTATTGAGCAGGGACAGGCATTCCTCGAAGAAAACAAAAAAGGACCGGGCGTAGTTGTCCTTCCCAGCGGACTACAATATGAAATCATCAAAGAAGGTACAGGTAAAAAGCCGAAAGCTACCGATCAGGTAAGATGCCACTATGAAGGTACATTGATCGACGGTACACTGTTCGACAGCTCTATCCAACGCGGAGAACCGGCTGTATTCGGCGTCAACCAAGTAATCCCGGGATGGGTGGAAGCTTTGCAGCTGATGCCGGAAGGTTCTAAATGGAAACTGTATATTCCGTCAGAACTCGCTTATGGCGCAAGAGGTGCCGGAGAAATGATTCCTCCTCACAGCACACTCATTTTTGAAGTAGAATTACTCGAAGTATTATAAATAAAAAATTTCAAAGCAAAATGAAAAAAGTTAGTATTTTTATGGCAATCGCCGCTGCAGCAAGCCTTGCTTCTTGTACAGCTCAAGCTCCTAAAGCAAATCTGAAAACAGACATCGACTCACTGTCGTATTCTATCGGTATGGCTCAGACTCAAGGTCTGAAAGGCTATCTGACAGGTCGTCTGGATGTTGATACTACTTACATGGCAGAATTCATCAAAGGTTTGAACGAAGGCGCAAACAAGACTAGCAAAAAAGACATCGCTTACATGGCAGGTCTGCAAATCGGCCAGCAAATCAGCAACCAGATGATGAAAGGTATCAACCAAGAATTGTTTGGTACAGACTCTACTAAAACTATCAGCAAAGAAAACTTCATGGCAGGTTTCATCGCAGGTACTTTGGAAAAAGGCGGCGTAATGACTATGGAAGCAGCTCAAGAATATACTCGTACAGCTATGGAAACTATCAAAGCAAAAGCTTTGGAAGAAAAATATGCTGACTATAAAGCTGAAAACGAAAAATTCCTTGCTGAAAACAAGACTAAAGACGGCGTAAAAACAACTGCAAGCGGTCTGCAATACAAAGTAATCACTGAAGGTAAAGGTGAAATTCCTGCTGACACTTGCAAAGTGAAAGTGAACTACAAAGGTACTTTGATCGACGGAACAGAATTCGACAGCTCTTACAAACGTAACGAACCGTCTACTTTCCGTGCTAACCAAGTAATCAAAGGTTGGACAGAAGCATTGACTATGATGCCTGTAGGTTCTAAATGGGAACTTTATATCCCGCAAGAACTTGCTTACGGTGCAAGAGAATCTGGCAACCAAATCAAACCGTTCTCTACTTTGATTTTCGAAGTTGAACTGTTGAGCATCGAAAAAGATAAGAAATAAGAAAGTTCTTTTCTAAATAGAAAAAGGAAAGAGGCGCAAAACGTTTGTGCCTCTTTTTTTTGCTTTTTCCTATTTTTTTTCTCCGAAAAGAAGAATAATTAAAATAAATCTCTATATTTGCTTACTATTTGATAACAACAGGAAATTACAATTTATTATTATGGAAAGAATAGACAACCTCGACAGGCAGATCCTAGAGATTATCTCCCAGAATGCCCGCATCCCTTTTAAAGACGTAGCAGCCGAATGTGGAGTATCACGCGCAGCTATCCATCAGCGTGTGCAAAGACTGATTGACCTAGGTGTCATTGTAGGCTCTGGTTACCATGTGAACCCGAAATCATTGGGCTACAGAACTTGTACATACGTGGGTATCAAGCTGGAAAAAGGCTCCATGTACAAATCTGTCGTAGCAGAATTACAAAAGATTCCCGAAATAGTGGAATGTCATTTCACTACAGGCCCGTACACAATGCTGACAAAACTTTATGCATGCGACAACGAACATCTGATGGATTTGCTGAATAACAAAATGCAAGAAATACCGGGTGTAGTAGCTACCGAGACTCTGATTTCTCTGGAACAGAGTATCAAGAAAGAGATTCCCATCCGCGTTGAAAAATAATTGTGATGGAGTTTCTAAATGAATATCACCTTGCAGGGTTATTCATCGGAATCTGTACCTTTTTGATTATCGGCCTTTTTCACCCCGTCGTGGTAAAGGCCGAATATTACTGGGGCACAAAATGCTGGTGGATATTCCTGGTACTCGGCATTGCCGGTGTGATTGCCTCCTTAAGTATCGATAATGTGATCTTATCTTCTTTATTAGGCGTGTTTGCGTTTTCTTCCTTCTGGACGATCAAAGAGGTTTTCGAACAGGAAGAACGGGTACAAAAAGGATGGTTCCCCAAGAATCCGAAGCGCAAATATAAGTTCTAGAAGCAAAGGATGATAGTTTTTTCTCGAAAGAATTTGCATAATTCGACGGAAAATACTACTTTTGTCACCGCATCCAGTTAATGGATACATCGGGCTTTTAGCTCAGTTGGTTAGAGCAACAGACTCATAATCTGGAGGTCCTTGGTTCAAGCCCAAGATGGCCCACGAAAAATTCCTGTAAGTATTTCACTTACAGGAGTTTTTCTTTTATATGGTCAGAATAATGGGATTTACCAAATTAGGAACAGTGCTCCATATTGAAATAAGAATATCAATACTAAATGATTCCAAAGTGCTTCAAAGCCTTACACAAACCGTCATTCTCAACGGTATCAGTAACAAAATCGGCTGACGCCTTGACAGTCTCCGATGCATTTCCCATAGCTACTCCGATTCCGGCAGCTTTCAGCATAGGAATATCATTACCGCCATCACCGCAAGCCATTATTTCCGCCATCTCAATCCCATAATAATCGGCAAAAGCTGAAAGTCCGGTTGCCTTACTGATTCCTGCAAGGTTCACATCAGCAAATAAGGGATGCCAGCGTGATAAGGAAAGGTTAGGCAGAAGCGGCATTACTTGCTGTTCCATTTCATCATCGATATAAAAACAAAGCTGGCAACACTCTTTTCTGTCAAATAGTTCTTCAATGTCTACAACGGCGGGGATGGGATGTTCCACGGTTTTGGCAATCCGTTCGACAGTCGGAATCAGCCGATTGACAAACACGCCTTCATCCAGTTCAATAGCAACTGCGAAATCAAAAGCTTTTGCTATTTCCATGGCTTTCTTAAAATCATCCTTTGGAATAAGGTGTCTCCTTATCACAGTGCCATCCAGTAAGACACAGTCAGCTCCATTCAATGCAATAATTCCATCATACGGAACAGCAGCTATTTCATGAAGGTCGCCTGCCGCTCTACCGGTAGCAATGACTATTCGAATCCCACGGTCATGAATCTCCTTAAGAGCTTCAACAGAAGATTGCAATATTTTATGAGTTTCAAAACTCACCAATGTTCCATCTACATCGAGCATGATTGCTTTTATCATAACACCTACATTTTTTATTTACAGTCTATTACCCAGCGACAAAGTTACTGAAAAAATCCCCATAGCAGGTATACCTCCAATACATAAAACAAAAAAGGCAAAAGGAAACAAGATCCTTTTGCCCTATACCTATTGATACCTACTGAAAAATGATAGTTAACGTTTAGCGGAAGTCCTTCAACTCTTCCTGTAATTTCTGACGGGTAAAGAATATGCGGCTTTTTACAGTACCTAACGGAAGATTCAACTTCTCTGCAATCTCACGGTACTTGAATCCTGAAACGTGCATAGCAAACGGAACTCTGTATTCTTTAGGCAGAGCATTGACTACGCGGTGCATTTCCTTTAAATCGTAAGCTCTTTCTGTACTTTCAAAACCTGACTCTTGTGGCAGATTCAGATGATAGAGGTTTTCAGTCTGATCGACAAATGTCTGATCGCGCACTACTTTGCGGTAATTATTAATAAAGATGTTCCGCATTATAGTATACATCCATCCTTTAAAATTTGTGTCGGGGGTATATTTGTCTTCGTTATCCAATGCTTTTAATGAGGTTTCCTGTAACAAATCGTTTGCTTCTTCACGATCGGTTGTCAGTTTGTATGCGAAGCGGAGTAATTCATCCTGTACTCCTATCAGATCTTTCCTGAAGCTTAAACTTTTCATATACGCTATTTTTAAATTGTGAGTATTCGTTGTTATAATTTTGATGTTGCAAGTTTACGGGTTTTCAACAAATGTGGCAGGTGAAGAACAGACATTGTTTAGGGGAAAATCTATCGGTTGATAGAATTTAGGTCATTTTTGATAGTATTCAGGTGGTTTTAATGGCCGGTATAGCAAAAATCCCATTTTGAAGTCACACCTGACTCAAAATGGGATAACACAAACAAAACAAACAATATTAGCGATTTTCACAAACAGCTGTCTTTTTATATTAAAAAATTCATAAGACTTAATTTAGAATATGTCGCTTAAACATTCTTTTTATGGGAACAAAAATATTACTTTCTGGTAAAAAGGAACGCATGATTTAAGAATAGTTATAAAGAATAATTGTTTTATGTATAAAAAATTGTGCCCAACTATAAAGAATTGTATTTCATAACTTAGTACAAAAGAGGCATAAATTAGTCTTTCGGTGATATTCTATAATATCACACATTCCAAAGTGATGTAAATTCTCCAACTTCTTTTTTCACGTAAGAATTAATTTCTATATTTGGGCAATGTACAACCAAATACCAATTTATTATCTATGACTGATACTATTTCTTATCAATATGCAGCTCCTTCCACATTGCAACGGTCGGCCGATCAGGACGAACTGTTTCTTGCCAAATATAGCGAAATAGAAAAGAGAGAAGCCCCCTGTTTCTTTTGGGGAAAGCTGACGCAACCTTATATGACGGCACGCTGCCTCATTGCGTTATCCAATGTTGTGCAGTCCAGTTTCAACCTGACACCGGCACAACTTACAATGCTGAAAGATCCGATTGTAACAGCTGGAAATAACCGTCTGCGCTTTGAAGGATTTTCTAATTGTGCAGGTGTATACGCCAGGGTCGATGTACTTCCTGATGGACACGACGGAGAATTCTTGGAAAACGGGACAACGAATGTAGATTTTAATCCCGGAATGATTTCCGCTTTAGGAGGAATAGGCAGACAAGAAAATGTAGTAATGTCGGTCGGCCCCAAAGAAGTGGGACTCTATAATAAAGGTGAGAAGGTGATAGAGCGAAAAGTACCTCTTCCCGTAAAATGGATAAAGGGACTGACTACGGTACAGATTTATCAATCCGTTGCCGAAAAGGTCTATTCCTTCAATCGCATACAAACCTTACAACTCTTCCAGACACTACCGAAAAGTAGTGTGAAATGTGACTATTATTTAGTGATGCGTGGTCAAAAACCGGCCTTTTCACCGGTGAAAAGTATGAATGCCATCTGCATCGGAGGACTCCACCGTTTGCGCTTACTCGAACCCTTGCTTCCGTTTGCTGATGAACTGAAAGTATTTGCACATCCTACTATGCAATCTACTATCTGGCAACTCTATTTCGGTCCGGTCCGCTTCAGCCTTTCTCTTTCCCGCGAATGTTGGAGAGGATTCTCCGGAGAAGGTGCCGCACTGGAATCTCTGCTCGAAGATGTACCTGAAAGATGGATAGAGGCGATGGATAAATACAGTTACGCCAACCAACAGTTCAACCCTACGCTTTTTGCCATAGAAGAGCATATTGACCTGGATAAGGTAGATTCTCTCTCGGCACGATTGGCAGCAATGGGTTTGCTGGGATTCGATTTGGATGAAAACAGTTTCTTCTACCGCCGCCTGCCTTTCAAAACCGAACGTATTTTGAGCCTCAACCCGCGAATGATAGCTGCAGAAAAGTTGCTGGAAGAAGACAAAGTAGAAATCATTGCGAATGATGGCAACCGGACGGAAGCCCGTGTTGCAGGAAGCGGAGGAGTGAGGCATACCGTCATTCTGGACAGGGAGAACGAAAAAGAACGTTGCACTTGCACTTGGTTCAGCAGTAATCAGGGAGAACGGGGAGCTTGCAAACATATTTTGGCAGTAAAGAAACTAGCGCAATGGAAGAACTAAAAAAAGAACTGGAGAAGTTATCCAAAGCCTATGTGGATACTCCGGAGAATGAAGAGAAAATATTAATCCCTTTTATCAAGAGATTATTGGAGTTGCCAATGAAGGACAGGCGGAAGTTGCTGCCGCTTATCCGGGAATTGCAATGGATAAAAGGCAGGTTCGCTGGTTTCAGCAGTGAGACAACCTGTAGTGCGGCACGGGCACATTTTCTATCGGCAGTACAGTTTGTATGTGCCAACAGACGGGAGATGGATATGGCATATCATGTGAAGTTTGATATGCTTTGCAAACTACTCCCGCTTTACAACCCTACCTGGATGACAGATTTTATCAACGATGACAAAACATGGTTCAATTTCGATCTCAATTACGAAGAACTGATGCAGCTCATGGATATGGGTTACCTCAAAGAAATCGCTCCAAGCCGCATTGCACATGTACTCCCCTGGATTACCCGCATCAGAAATAAGAATCCCAAAGGAGACGATACTTTCAACAGTGAACTACTACTCAAACGGGATATTACACTGAAAGAACACATCTGGACGCTTTTCGAACACGAATCAATCATCGGTTATCAGGATGATTGTGCCAAAAATGCTTATAAAAAAGGAATCACAACACGGGATGAAAGTATCAGCGCGGCCCTCTACCGCTTTTCATTGGACGGACATCTGGATAGAGAACAGCTACTAAGAGCCACCCTCGCCACTTTTCACCGGAGCTTCAAAAAAGACATGGCAGGATGGTTTGCCAGATTCTTTGAAACGCTGCAACCGACCGCCGGAGAATTGTTATCCTTACAGGAAGAGATCATGCAAACATTCACTTCTTCCTACACCAAGCCGGTAAATATAATGTTGCAACAGTTGAAGAGCATTGCAGACGAAGAAGGATTCCGTTATCAGGAATTCATCGAACGGGCAACCATCCTTTTCTTCTCCAGTCCCAAAAACTCGCTATTAACCATTTACTCCATCTTTGAAAAGACCGTTGCGCAACATTCCGAGATGAAAGAGCCTTGTTGTATCACTCTCTGCCAACTATTCTTGAAGAAGGACGAAAGCCTGCAAAAGAAAGCTGCCAACTTTATTTCAAAATATGGGGACGCCTCTTCGTCCAATCTCCAAGAAACACTACAGTCTTATCAACCGGAGATGTTTCAAAGTGTGCAAGCAATACTCACATCTTTCAAGCCACAGTCTATAGAGCCACAGTCTACAGAGCCACACCTTGCAGAAGAAGCAAATGCAACAGATACAAGTGTGACAGAAGACATTCTTCATACAGAAGGAGAGAATACAGAAAGAAATAGTACAGATGAAAATAGTACAGATAACTCCCTCCTCTCCGAAGAGCTATCTCTGGAAGCCATCCGCATTTGCCGGGAAGACAACCGTATTCCATTCCCTGCCGACAAAGAAGATTTCCTGTTTCAGCTTAGCCGTTTGTTCGACATGGAGGAGAACTGGGAGATAGAAACAACGATTGCCGCTATCATTGCTTTCCATCCCCAACTGGATAAAGAAGACCTCAACCGGATGGAACCTATTTTCCAACGGGCAGCCAATATTGTTGCCAATAGTTGGGAACCATACGAAGATCTCCTTGCCACTTTCCTGTTGGAATACCAACGCTTATGGGCACAGACAGACAACTCCAACACAGGAGTTTTGAGAAACATGTTCACCCGGCTGGAAGAGAAACTGAAAGGAATAGATAAAAACAGAGGAGCTTACGACGAACGTTCCTTCAAACGACTTGCCAACTGGAAACCCGGTTACAGCAACGCAACCTGTTTCACACCTATCCAACAGTTATGGCTGAATGTGATCCGCCAAATAAAAGGAGGAAATTCATTGCCATTGCTTTCTACTCCCACCCACACCCCGGCATACCTACAAGCCACCAAACTGATACGCCGGCTTGCTGCATATCAGGAAGCAGGAAAGAAACCCTGTTCGTGGGATTTCCAACTGGCTATTGCCCGTTGTGCTCTGGAAGACAAGGAAGAAGCCATCGTCACCGCCCGGCAACTGTTGCAAGATGAGTACCTGCATCTCTGCCTGTTCTTATTGGACGAAAACACGCAACCCGAACCGCCCTACAACCATCCAACCGCCTGGATAGCCGCCGGACTGGTAAAAGCACCGGAGACGGAATTTGAAGCATTCAAGTCTTTCTCCTGTAACACATTGCCACACAATCATCTGACAGGAGACTACGAGTGGAAAGAAGTGAAACCTAAAGAAAACGGTTCTTCGTCAAATTTGGTGGTAAGTTTTTCTCCGCTCATTTAGCTAATTCAGTCAGTGCCTATATTTTCTTATGA
>NZ_JAJKHN010000052.1:0-47567 GCF_020982715.1 Bacteroides sp. 1_1_30 | reverse complement strand
AAATATATACTCATCTTTTAAGGGATATATTTTATCAAATTGGAAGGGTAATATTATATTGCCTTGTGTGTTAATTATTCCCCATTTTCCATCTTTGACAGCTCTTGCTAATCCCCAACAGAAAGAAGAATCACACCATGAATATAATCCAAAAGGGATAATTTGAGTATTATCTATGTTAATGTAAGCATACTGTAGACTTGCATTTCTGACCATAGCTAATCCACAACTGAAAGGATTGAAGTTAGTATATTGTGGTGGAATAATAATATTCCCACTTTTATCTTTCAATCCAAAAAGACTATTCTCTTGGTAAATTATAAAGTCTGCATTTTCCATAATAATTTCCTTTTGTAGCATACTACAAAAAGAAGGTGTGAGCCTAACCTTGATTGCTTATCAGAAGGTATCGCCAAACACCTATAACCATGCAAACAAGGAAAGCCCACACCTATATAGGTATGAGCATTCACTAACCTGCTTTTGATGGTTATATCTGATTGAAATTGGCGATTTCTCTGATAACATCAAGCAAGAAGCAAACACTTCTTTTCTAATATGTCTTGTTAAACTTCTATTTCATTAGTTGTCATTTAATTAATACTGTTGCAAAGATAGAACTTTCCAGTAATACTTCATCATTTGACTGCCATAATTTAATAGGTTTCAAGTCATATTAGTACCATAGGTGCAGGCTATATCCTTATTGCACAAAGGTAAGCTTAATTATTCATTTTCTATATGCTAAACTGATAAATAGAGCACCAGTAACTATCAATATAAGCCACTGTAATATCATATCTAATGCTGTCATATATACACAAGTTAAAGCCCCAGTCCATGATGAACTAGGGCTATCAACAACAATAAAACACATAGTAAGAAGCATATAACCTCTTAATCCTTAAGTATCATACTGGTGAGAACAAAGCCTACCAGAATCAAGATAATCTCACACATAATTCAATCAACATTTAATTTAGTCTAACTTACTAACTATTGCTATAATTCATGTTTACATACTTCACCGAACCTCAAGTGGTTAAGTTATTATAGCAGCACTTCTCTCTATCCTGTAATCAAATACCGTTAACCTATATTAGAAGAGGCAGTCAACTTCTATTAAACTGTCCTCTGATTTGCCATTCTACATCACTTACTTTGTATATATAATATGCAAGAAAGTGAGGCTGGGGAAATTTCCCATCATAATGGTATAATAACAGCAGAGGGAATTGATTTAATAGAAGGTAGGATATTGTAGACCTTAGAAGGTTAAGTATTTATAGTTTTCCTTCATCATAATAGGAGTAGTATTCCTTCTCTGGGCTTAAGATTACATGGTCTGCTACATGAATCTCCATGAGTTCTGCTGCCTTCCTTACTTTTTCAGTCAAAGCATCATCCAAAGTACTGGGTTTCATGCTTCCAGAAGGGTGATTATGTGCCAATATTACCTGTGTTGCATTAGCCAATAAGGCAGCTTGTAATATCAACCTTACATCTACATAAGTTGCAGATATTCCACCTTCTGAAATAGGTACTATACCCAATACTCTATTAGACTGATTAAGTAGTACTACTTTAAAGCTTTCCTTGTATTCTATTGTGTCATCAGGGAAGCACTTTATCAATAGTTCATAGGCATCCTGTGAGCTATTTATCTTGTATCTAGTTGATGATTTGACATTGCTTTTATAGCTCAATTGAACCTCTGCTACATTCATTATACTGTCCATAAGATACACTAATTAATGAACCAACTATATTCATTCTCACCATATAAAGCCTTATTAAGTCCTTCTGCCAGTTGAGTGGCATTAAGTGACCTGTCCAAGAAGTTATCAATGTAGCTACTTTTATTAGCTCCAGTTAGTAAGTTGTACACATTCCACATGCTGATTTCCCTGCTGTCCAAAAGGGTACTAAAGTTATCATCATTATAATATGCTTTGGCAACTAATCCTATCTGGGTATCAGTCATTAGCATCTGTGGTAACTTCTTCTTTTGGTCTACAGGTAAGAACTGATATAATCTGCATCTACCTAAGAACTGGGCAAATTGGGACTCTCTCATATAAGTATCCTTATAAGCTGACATATAATACATGTGTTGGGCTATATTGTACTCTTGGAACAGCCTCACCACTGCATTGAATAGTTCAGTTGTACTCATAACCTTTAATTCTGACCTGTAACCATCTGTTGAGACACACATGTTACAACATACAAGATTTTTAAAGCCAATGAACACCTTGAACTTCTCTGCACCCTTTTTGCTGTAAAGGTTTTCATGGTTATAAGCTCTAACTCCACCTATGGTTAAATTCAGTCTGTTACCTGCAATATCCTCATATATGGTAGGTATCTCAAAACAGAACATCATTCTCTCAAAGTAGATGGTTTTATCAGATTCCAGTAATTGATTCACTGGCTTATGAATAGCTTCCGGTATCCTACCTTTGATAACATGGCTTACCCTAATGGCAGGTTCTTCTATTCTCTCATTGGAGAACACCTTATTAGCTGCTTCCCATACAGTTTCAATGAAACTGGAGTGTGATATAGTAACCTCATTATCTTTAGAGAACACAGGTGTAATACATTCCTCCTTGAGGTATTGCATGGTTACTTCCTTTGTATTAGCCTCAATAAAAGGTAACTTATTACCTTCTCTGGTGCTTATGGAATCAGCTTCTACAGGATTTGTTGACATAATACCTGTGTTGATGATTTCCATTGGCTCAACTATTTGAACATGAGAGTCTTCTTTGTTGATTCTATTAGGGTATATCAGATTAGCTCTGACTGGCTGCAACTGCATTATTTCCATATCTAATGTAATTAGGGGTATAGTTAATAGTTGGTTGATTCTTTTGTACCTGAAGTGCTGCTTTCTTCTGCATGAATTCTGATGTTAACTGCTGATACCATTCAGGATAAGCATGATAGATGGCAGTCAGTTCTTCAATGGTTTTACTGCTGTTAATCTTGCTCCTTATCATCTCCAGATTGACACCATCATTACACCAATCAAGTATTATCTGACCTGTAGCAGATGTAATGGTAAAATCAGGCTTACCTATGAACAGGTTTGTCCTGTCTTTAGATGCAATAGTCTGGTGCTTCATGTTGATGTCAAATACTATGGTAAATTCATAATCTATACCATCTCTCATGACTGCTTTTAGTCCTACTTTCTCTGGTATCATCTTGCCATTCTTCTCACTTAGAACATAGTCCTGTTTGCATCTCATAGTGCATATAACATGGCTTCCAGACTGCAATACTTTCTGCATAAAAGCATTGATTCTAGGTGTCACTTTCTGCCAGTTGGTGAAGCTGTTACCTTGTAATCCTGCATGGTATTCAAGTAAAGTATCCCAGCATTGAGAAATGCTATCAATTATGATAACTTCCATACCTGCACCTTCACGTATTTCAATAGCTTGTATATAAGTTTCAGGTGTAAAGTTATCACTTAGACTTAATACATTATAAGCACCTAAGTGAGCATAAAGGTCAGCACTTCCATTCTCACTGTCAATAATGGCTATCTTAGTCCAGTCATTACATAAACCATAAGCTAAAAGCAATGCAGAATAGGTCTTACCTGAACCTGCACAGCCTTGTAAAGCAAGCTTAATTTTAGCCTGCTTCTTGGATGAAACTCTTAAATTCAACATATCTGAATAGGATTAATTGTTATACACAGTCTATAAAGAAAAAAGGAAGCAAGTCCTAATAAACTTGCCTCCTTGAGGTCTACATTGAGACCTGTCATAAAGTTGCTAATGTCATAGCTCCACCTTCACCTCTTTGATGCAGCATATAGAACATATCACCTGTATCTGGTGAACATACTTGAGAGATAACAGGATTGGTTACTTCTCCATTAAGAAATTTGTCACTTGCTGCACCTATTTCACAGCCATAAACAAAGAAGCACTTCCCTGTATGAGGATTTTGCTTTACCTCAATCTTACTTACTCCCTTTTGAGCCTTGAACTCATTCACTGTCACTGTCTCTAAGAACTTTAACTTTTCCATAATCTTGTATTTTATTGTTGTGCAGACAGACTATTCTGCTGCTGTTGATTCAGTTACTATGGTGGGGTAATGAGCTAACTGTAATGAGCTTATAATGTAAATCCAATATTCCCCAATATGCATAGGGGGACTATCCCACTCCTAAGGTAAGGGGAGGGAGACTTTGTGACTTAGAGTGCACTTGTAAGTATCAAATTGAAGAAAAAAATAAAAAATTTAGAAGTATAATATATCAGGTGACAGTAAGAAGTGCTATATATTAGTTATGTACATATAAAGCAATCCCCTGCCTTCAGGTGTAAAAACAGGGGATATTGGGGTATGTATCATTCATTCATCATTAATAGTATCAAGGTAATGCTTGATTTCATCATCATCTGGTACATGTGATATAACTTTGTCTATCCAAGTATCGTGACCCAAATGAGGGTACAGAAGGACTTTAGATTCCATGTGCTCAGTCCATGCTAGTGCCATTGGAACATCATAAGAAGACCAGATTACTTTCTTCTCAATCAATAAGTCTCTATACTTTTTATATGTATTCTTTGCCATATCCAAGTGGCTATAAATGGCTTTGTCTGATAGGTCTACCCTGAACTCTTTGTTAACACAAAGGCAGTATAACCCTATCATAACTCCTTTCTCTTCTGGACTTAAAGAGCTGTCACTGAATAACTCTGCCCATATAATTCTGAAATTCTTAGGAGGATTGGGTAGATAATAGATATTCCTTCTAATCTCTCTTTGCTGCTGTATAGTCTCTACTCTATATCCTTTATCTTCTAGCTCCTTTAGTCTGGGGATAAAGGAATCTTTGATATAATCTGTACTTACTCCTGTAAGCTCTGACAACTGACTGATAGTAGTATCTGTTGTCATGTAATTGCTTTCCCTTTGAGGATAGGCATTAATATAGAGACCTGCTAATAGGTAGAGCTGCTTTGGATTGAAGTACCTGCAAGCTTCAATGGGGATGATAGTGAATTGTTTAACTATTGTCATTAATTCTGATTTTATAGGGGTCAAAATCCACCCCATACTAATTACCTACAGTAATAAAGGATTAAAGGTAATTAGTATAGGGTGATATTTGACCCTAAGGTTGCTTCTGTTGATAGCTAATGTCATATTAGAGATATATCACTCCTATAACCATCTGATTATCAAATGTAAATATAGTAAATAAAGTCTATAATACCAATATTCTTATCATTTATCTGATTGTATATTAACCTTCTATAACATAAATAACTTTAACAAGTTATTCTCTTTGGTAGCTATCCTGCCAGTATGTTCTTTAAAACCTCTTGGATTCTCTCCTCTGATGGTGTACTTATTCCCAGATGTCCTGTCAGTGGCATATATGCTTTTCAATAAGGCTACATACTTTCTAGGTTTCAGTACCTTATGTAGATGATACTGGACTATAGGAGCTAATATCTCTTGTATCTCACTTGCTGAATAGCTCTTATTTAAGGTGAAACTTCTTCTTATTGCAACCTTGAAAGGATGCTCTTCATCTAGTGCCCAATACATAACTGCATTATTGAGATTCTTGTAAGCTATACTGTTACTTGTTCTAATCTCCCATAGCTGATGTAGCAAACTATCAAGGTCAACATATTTGTAGAGCTTAATGAATCTCTCTAAGAATATCTTTGTCCTGCTTCTACTTTGCCTAATGTATAAGTGCAAAGTATTGTCATTCAACTGCCCTGTGGTTGATAATACTTTGATGTTATCTATGGCTTCTTGAATGTAACTATCTGTCAACTTATTCTGTGCATCCTTATTGGTTTTCTCTATGCTGTTTTGCTCTGGAGAAACACCATGAGGTAGGGATTTATAACTAATGATGTTAACCTGTTTACCTAGTACTTCTTTCAAGGTTTCAGGCATAAAATATGAGGCATATAAGTCGGTTCTTTCAATGATGTAATCTATATTGAGGTAGGCAGGTACATTCTTTCCATATATATCCTTTCTAGTCAAGTTAATTAACTCATTCCCTGCAATTCTCTCCTGTGCTTTCTCTCTTATGGCTTCTTTGATTATTGCAAATAGATCAGTCAAGGTATAATCCCCCTGTGAGATAGTATCTGCTGATTCAAGTACTTTGAGTACCTTTTGGGCTTTGTTTAATAGAGTGGCAGTGTACTTTTCCATACTTTCCATTACTGATACATATCCTAAGGTGTTATATATAATAGTTTCACTTAATACTCCATTATCCTTTCTGCATCTACCATGTATTTGTGTCATTCTATCTAAGGTCAACATTGAGTGACTTCTTCTTACATCTGATACAGTGATTAGATGGTAACTATCCTCTATATCTATACCAGTGAAGTAGCAACAGGTGGCAAAGTTAATCCTAGCAGGTAAGGTATCATTGTCTCCTAGTTTAGGTGCAAAGTATTCTCCTGCTTCCTTTATGGATGCCTCACTACATAGGATAGCACATTCCTTTCTGGTTTCTTCATCTAAGGTTGATAAGATATTCTGTATTTGTAGTATGGAGTTATAGGCTATGAATATCTTATCTCTAGGGTGAGAGATAATCTCTTCTATAACAGTTTGCGTGGTATTATTAGTGTGCAATAACTTAACATCTCTTCGGGCATTATATATCCAAGTTATGGAGAACTTACATTCTTTCTTTAGTAGTGGATTGATGAACTCCTTCATAGTAGCTGTTACCATACATCTGTTCTTTAATGGGAACATAAGGTAGTAGTCAATCACATTCTCCAATTGGGGTCTGAAGTTGTTGTCAGTCTGGAGAACATCAATCTCATCAATCATAAGAAAGTAGTCTTTATAGTTTTTTCCTATGATACCTAACAGCCTACCTAGACTGTCTGCAACTACTAGAAGTTTCTTGTATCCATCTTTTGCAAGGTATTCCTCAATCTGCTGATTAGTTACCTTTTCCTTTTCACCTTTAATCTCACTACCTACATATAATGTATTAGGATGCTTTGAGTGTTTACTATAAGCCAGAGCCTTAGTAGGAAAGACTATGATTGAGTTTCTCTTTGAGTTTATCTCAAGAGTAGTAGCTCCAATACCTGGTATCTTCTTGTCTACTAACCCATGAGGCATCTTGGTTAAATAGTTAGATAGTAAGTGCTTCTTATTGGCAAAAATCCCTGTTACTTTATTAGGAGCTTCACCAACGGGAAAACCTGATAAGTCTTCAATTACTGTATCAGGAGTTATAGTTATTCCATTCTCCTTTAGTTCCTGTATAGTCTGGTAGTCTTTTTCTGTCAAGTCATCCCAATCTATTACATCTGCAAAGGTATTGTAAGTAATATCACTATACTGTTGAGTAGCCTCTTTCATGTGCTCACTTTGTTTAAGGTTATATATAAGTAGTAAGTGAACAAATATACTAAAGAACCTCCATAGTCCAATCAACTACAGAGGTTCTTTTGTGTTAAACTTACTTCACTTCTGGACTAGGCAGCTCACTATAACTACCAAATACATACTCAACCACCTTCTTGTTAGCTTCATTCTCTATCTTGAAGTCTCTTTCAATATAGATGTCAGTGACTTTCATAGCCTCATCAATATGATTTAAGGCAGCATGAACTGTATACTTATCTATGCCTACCTTGTTAACAGCTAATGTAGCCCATGAGTGCCTTGCAGCATAGTACTCCAAATCATCCACTTTTAGTATTTTGCCAATTTGCTTTAACCCAAGATTGATGGCTCTGTTGAAGTTCTTGAAAGTAGAATAGAGATGATAGAAGCAGAACACCTTCTTCTGTGTGTAATCTTCATATTTCTTCATTAAAGGTAGTAAGACAGGAAGAACATCTACTTTCATCTTAGCTTTATCAAGTCTTCTGTCTGTAGTCTTAGTCCTGTAATAGGTAATTGAACCATCTTCCAGTTCACTACAGTTATACAAGTCAGCAGAGTTCATCCCTATAAGACAGAAAGAAAGGATAAAGCAATCCTTAGCAAGGTTGAAAGGACATAACCTTTCTCTACCATTAGCATTAATGATATAGGGTAATTCCCATATCTTCTTAATTAACTCTGCTGATAATGCTCTCTTCCTAGTTGCTTCCTGCTTTGGTATCACCAAGTTCTCAAAAGGTGAGTTAGGTATCCTAATGAGATTCCTGTCATAATCATTGTACTTCTTCTTAGCTTCATTGAATAGATGTCTGATGCTACTAGTGTACAGTGATACCATTCTGTTAGAGGGTATTCTCTTTCCTTTCTTCTGAAGTTCTGCTACTTGTTTAGCCCTTTTCTTGTGAAGGTATTCCATGAACTCCATCATTAACAACTTGGTAACTTGGTTAGTATTTAATTTGTCCTTTCCTAAGAAGGCAATGAAGGCATTGAGGGCAGTTTGATAATTTCTCTTACCCTTGACCTCTGTAGCTGCCAACCAGTCTTTGCAGAACTGGATAAAGTCAATAGGAGTATTCTTTTCCTTCTCTTTCTGGATATAATCAAGTACATCACTTAAGGTTAAATTGGAAGCCTCCAATGGAAGCCCCATACATAACTCTTCATAGTATCTGACCAATCTGTCAGCTTCCTTGATGTACTTTGGATTCTTTAACTTGAAGTCCTTAGTCAGGTCTTCTGCTCTTACAAAGATATGAGTAGCCAACCTCTTAACCTCTCTGTTGTAGGTTAGCCTAATCTTTACGTTATAAGTTTTATCAACTTTTTGCTTAGATTTTAAGACTTCAGCTTTAATAGTCAACATGTTACATTGGTTTATTGGGAACAACAATAGACCAACAACTATACTTTAAAGGGGTAATTTAGCCTAATTTCTGCACCTGAATGATGCTCTACCAACAAAGAAAAAGTCCTTATAAGTATCTAACTTACAAGGACTTCTCTTTGGGTGGAAGACCGGACTCGAACCGGCGACATTCAGAACCACAATCTGACGCTCTAACCAACTGAACTACATCCACCATGTCTGCGTTTCTCTAACGCGGTGCAAAGATAGATATTATCTTCTAATCTCCAAAAGATTCTGCTATTTTTTTTCGAAAAAAGTATATTCTTTTATTCCCTGATTGTGCTTGTTGAAAAGGGTTCGCGCGTCATTCGTGAAGATTTTCAGAGAGTTACGTGCTTGTAAAGGAATTGAATCAATCGGGAAATTGACGGGGAGTAATTGATGATTTTTTTTCCCGGACTGAATGGGGCGGGCTGTCCAGACTAAACTATACTCGCAATTATTGAGACGGACTGTGCTGTCTTTTACTAATTCCATTCTTACCATCAGTCCACCATCGGTGCGGCGGGCGGACATATTGGAAATATAATTTCCCAGTGAATAGACTACGAGATGTTTGTCGTTCGTCACGCTGTCTGTGCGAACTTCAATGGGTTGAACTACGTGAGGGTGGGAGCCGATGACATGATTTACTCCTTTTTGAATCAGCCAGTCAGCAAGGAATTTCTGCTCTTTGTCCGGGAGTGACTGGTATTCGATTCCCCAATGCATACAAGCTATGATTGCGTCCGGTTTCACTGCTTTGCTCTCTTCAATATCTTTGGCGATAACTGTTGTATCAATATAGTTCACGATATTGGGAGGAGTAACGGGGATACCGTTTGTGCCATACGTATAGTTGAGCAGGGCGATGCGGAACCCGTTCTTTTCCAATAAAAGAGGATATTTCTTGTCGCGTTCTTCGGTGTTGATATACGTGCCTGCATGTGGAATTTTCAACGAGTCGATAAGTTGAATGGTACGCTCCAATCCGGATTTGCCACGGTCGAGACTATGATTGTTGGCAGTCACTAAAACATTGAAACCTGCGTCATGAATTGCGGTCAGAAATTCGTCCGGTGCGCTGAAAGCAGGATAACCTTTGTAGGGTTTGCCTCCTAACGTAACTTCCAGATTGGCGATAGCGAGATCGGCTCTCCCTATTTCTTCTTTAACGTACGTAAAACAGGTGGAATAATCATAGCCGGTTGAGGTTCGTGCAGCGTTGATTTGTCCTTGATGCTGCATGAGGTCACCTACGAAAAGGAGTCGTAGGGTATCAGTGGGGGAAATACTGTCGGTTGCGGAAAGGCTGTCCGACAGGGTATCGATGATAGAATCTCTCTTTGCCTGCGACCGGGAGGTGCAGGACAAAGAGAGAAGTAAAATCATCAGAAACAAGCTATGTCTCATTGATAAATGGCTTTCTTGCCAGCTAAGAGTGTATTTTTCATTAACGATACAATCGTCATCGGTCCAACACCGCCCGGTACGGGAGTGATAAAGGAACATTTTGGGGCAACTTCGTCAAACTTCACGTCACCAGTCAGTTTGAAGCCTGATTTCTTGGTTGCATCCGGCACACGCGTAGTACCTACATCGATAACTACCGCACCTTCTTTCACCATTTCGGCTTTTACAAAGTTGGGTTGTCCCAGGGCAGCGATGATAATATCAGCTTCCTGACATTCTTTTATCAGGTCCTTGCTGCGGCTGTGGCATACCGTCACCGTGGCATCGCCCGGATAGGCTTTCTGCATCATCAGGGCAGCCATCGGTTTGCCGACGATATTGCTACGTCCGAGTACAACACATTTTTTGCCGGAAGTCTCTATTTCGTAACGTTTCAACAATTCGAGGATACCGTTGGGAGTAGCGGATACATAGCACGGAAGTCCGATGGACATACGGCCTACGTTGATCGGGTGGAAGCCGTCTACATCTTTACGGTAATCAATCGTTTCGATTACTTTCTGTTCGGAGATATGTTTAGGTAAGGGAAGTTGTACGATAAAGCCGTCTACATCGTCGTCTTCATTCAGTTCGCGTACTTTGGCAAGCAGTTCTTCTTCGGTCACGTCACTTTCATAACGGATGAGGGAGGACTTGAATCCACATACTTCACAGGCTTTTACTTTGGCAGCTACATACGTTTCGCTACCACCATCGTGTCCAACAAGGATAGCCGCCAGATGCGGGCGTTTTCCGCCACGAGCCACAATTTCGGCTACTTCGGCTGCAATCTCTTGTTTCACTTGTTCGGAAATGGCTTTTCCGTCTATCAGAGTCATATTTTCAGAGTATTTATTGGTGATGGGCAAAAGTAAAATAAATAACTGAACTCTCCAAAAGGATTGGAATTTTTGTCAGGAGATGAGCAGTATATTATCAGTTTGTTAGTGGAGAAACTACTTTCTACCGTAGGCTTCCGGATACAAAAAAGAGGAAGTCGAAACTTCCTCTTTTTTTGTTATAATCAGTTTGGAACTATTGAATGATTATCTTTTCATTTTAGGCATCATCTTACCCATCTTGCTGCTAGTTACCATCTTCATCATTTTGCGAGTCTGGTCGAACTGTTTCAGCAGGCGGTTTACTTCCTGAATAGTCGTTCCGCTACCTTTGGCGATACGTGTACGACGTGATCCGTTCAGTATTTCCGGGTTGGAACGTTCTGCCGGAGTCATGGAATAGATGATAGCTTCGATGCTTTTGAAAGCATTGTCGTCAATATCAATATCTTTGATTGCCTTTCCTACTCCCGGAATCATGGAGGCAAGGTCTTTCAGATTACCCATTTTCTTGATTTGTGCAATCTGGCTAAGGAAGTCATTGAAGTCGAATTGGTTCTTGGCAATTTTCTTCTGTAAACGTTTAGCCTCTTCTTCATCATATTGTTCCTGTGCACGTTCTACCAATGAAACGATGTCACCCATACCGAGAATACGGTCGGCCATACGGGCAGGGTGGAATTGGTCGATTGCTTCCAGCTTTTCACCTGTACCAACAAATTTGATCGGTTTGTTCACTACCGAACGGATAGAAAGAGCCGCACCACCGCGGGTATCACCATCGAGTTTGGTCAGTACCACACCGTTGAAGTCCAGACGTTCGTTGAATTCTTTAGCCGTGTTTACAGCATCCTGACCGGTCATGGAGTCTACCACGAACAGAATTTCGTTCGGGTTGATTGCTTCTTTGATAGCGGCGATCTCGTTCATCATCTGTTCGTCTACTGCCAGACGTCCGGCTGTATCGACGATAACGAGGTCATATCCTTTGGCTTTAGCTTCCTGAATAGCGTGTTGTGCGATTTCTACCGGATTCTTGCTGTCCAGTTCGCAGTACATCGGTACTTCGATTTGTTCTGCCAATACGCGCAACTGTTCGATAGCTGCCGGACGGTAAACGTCACAAGCAACCAGTAATGGCTTACGGTTTTTCTTGGTTTTCAGCATCCGTGCCAACTTACCGGAGAAGGTGGTCTTACCCGAACCTTGCAAACCTGACATCAGGATGACTGCCGGACGGGCGTCGATATTGATCTCGGCTGTCTCTCCACCCATCAACTGTGTAAGTTCATCATGTACGATTTTCACCATCAACTGGCTTGGCTTCACAGCCGTAAGCACGTTCTGGCCAAGAGCTTTTTCTTTCACTGTATCCGTGAAATTCTTTGCCACCTTGTAGTTTACGTCGGCGTCGAGAAGTGCTTTACGTACGTCTTTCAGCGTCTCCGCCACGTTGATTTCGGTGATTTTGCCTTCACCTTTCAGAATCTTGAATGACCGTTCTAGTCTTTCACTTAAATTATCGAACATAGTTATTTAATTACGAATTACTAATTACAATTTACTTGGGCGAAAGAGGGACTTTTCCGTCTACTCTTTATTTGAGCTTGCAAATGTACAAAAATCTCTTGTATTTATATCTTTTTATTCTGCCATTTTGCTTTTTTGAGATAAATATAACTTGTTATCAACAGCAAGCTATAATACACAATCTCAATCGTAAAGCAAATTTCGATCGGTGCTTTCAGCCACATTCCGATGAAAATGATGTATGATCCGTAGATGATAATTGTAATCGTTTCGAGCAACAGGGCTGCCTGTGTATTTCCTGTTCCGGAGATACCGTTGAACACTACATTGGCTACGGATGCGATAAGCATGGCGCAACAAATTACATATACCGAAGGTACGGATTCCGTAATGAGTGCGGCTTCACTGGTGTAGATAGAGAGCAGGAACTGCGGAAACAGTGCCGATACCGCTACTAACCCCAGCATGATGAAAAAGGAGAAACGCGCAATTTTATTAATGAGCGGCATCACGTGCTGGATGCCTCCTGCACCAATAGCATTGCTGACAAGACTGTTGGTAGTCGTAGCCAGTGCGTTGACCGGAATCAACAATACGACATAAATACTTCGGACGATATTGGCAATCGCCAGTTCCCGTTGCCCCAACCGTTCTACGGCTACGAAGAAAACAAACCAGGTAGCCATCGACAGGAAATATTGCAGCATGGTGAAGCAGGAGATACTAAGGATCCGCATCAGCAATGCTGGGTCGAATGTGCGCAGGCGGTTCATACCGTATTTCTTTAAATCGACCGTGGCATACGTATAGATGACGAAAAAGAGAATGGAGGAGGCTTCTGCCAGTACGGAAGCAATAGCAGCCCCTTTGATACCCATTTCCGGCAAACCGAACTTTCCGAAGATTAATGCATAGTCCAGTACGACATTGGTTAATGCCATGACAATGGCATTGATGGTTAGCACTTTAGTGCGTGTAATGCCGATGTACAATGCCCGGAACATGACATTGATAAAAGAGAAAAAGAATCCGTAAATACGCCAGTCCAGAAACTCCATTGTTCCTTCGTAGATGGATTCTGAAGAAACTAGCAAACGCATGATGTTTCCACCGAATGCCTTGGTGAATCCAAATAGCAGCAGTGCCATCACGAACAGGAACATGACTCCCTGAATCATGACAGGGCCGACATCTGAATAGCGGCCTTCGCCATTGCGTCGCGCTATGACAATCTGCGAACCGGTACTGAATCCGAATGCGATGGTGAATACACATATATAAAATAACCCGCCCATAGCCGATGCTCCAAGAGCTACCTCACTCACGTGTCCGAGGAATGCTGTGTCGGTGACATTGATGACATTTTGTGCCAGCAAGCTTAGTAGTATCGGGTAACTGACACTCCAAATCTGTTTGTTGGTATACATAATTAAGCGTTTAAGTTTACACTTTGCAAAGATAGTGCTTTATTTCGATTCGGAAGCGATGGGGTAGATGAAAACTATTTCCGGACCTTCGGGAGTTTTATCGTTAGTTGATTCGGAATGAAGCATGTCTCCCTTACGGCTTAATATGAACCGGATGATTCGTGTTTGCCGGTGTTCTTGGGCTATACTAGTGCGCTGCTTGCTTGTAAGTTTGCCAGCGAAAGAACTAAAAAGAGTGAAGATTTCTTTGTCGTCTTCACTCTTTTTTATTATTTATTTTCTTTTGAGTATTTCTCGAACTCCAGGACCTTCGTGGTTGGGGTAGCCGGGAGTATGGTTTCTGCATCGTGGATCAGCATCTACTTTCAAGCTTCGGTAGTCATCTTTTGTGCGGGTGATGTAATCATCAAGCATGGCACGGTGTTCTGCCAGAACTTTACTGTATTTCGGATCTTTGGCGAGATTCTTGCGTTCTCCCGGATCTTTTTTCATATCATATAGTTCTTCTCCGTTGCCTTCCAGATAGTGCGTGTATTTGTATCTCGGTCCGCGTACCATACGTCCGGGGGTAACGACATATTCATATTCGCTGTGCCATTCGGAAACTACATAAGGGTGAGTCTTTTTCTGTTTCTCTCCTTTTAATGTGGGTGCGAGACTGATTCCCTGTTTTTCGACCGGAACGGAAATTCCTGCCAAATCACAAAGGGTAGGCAAAAGATCCAGCGTAGGCTGTGTCAATAGTTGATCTACCGGTTTTTTCTGTTGTTTGATGCCGGGACCTGCAAAGATAAACGGAACGTTTGTCATTTCATCATAGAAACTGATATGCTTGGTCACCATACGGTGTGAAGCCATTCCGTCGCCATGATCGGCCATGATAACAACGATGGTGTTTCTTCCGGCAGGAGTGGAGTAAAGAGCTTTTAATACACTGTCTACTTGCTTGGACACCATTTTAGTATAGTGCTGGAAAGCGGCAATGTAATGACGGTAATTCTCTTCATTCCAATGAGATGCCTGGGTCATGCGGCGATGGCTGCAACAGATGTATTGCACCGGTTTGGGGATATTGTTCCAGTCTTCCACGTCGAAGTTGGCTGGTAGTTCAGGAAGAGTTCCGCTGATGGGGCGGTCGGTATGTACTCCTTCATTTGCTCCTACGAATCCGCAAATGTTGTGAGGGTTCTGAAAATCGGCAATACAGATGAATGGTTCTTTGGGAGGGTTGCTTAAATAAGCAACAGCGTCTTCGCAGGTTCCTACGTCCAGAAAACTGTCGTTATTGACTGGGAACTCCGGATCAGTGAATGGTTTGGCTACCGGTTCTTTGTGTTTGAATCCTCTTAGGGAGCCCATGTCGTGTGTTTTTCCGAAGTGTACGGCTTCGTAACCGTTTTCGGAAAAAAGGCTTCCTAGTGTCGGTACATTTTCGGGAATACGTGGGTTGATAGGTTCGCTGGAGTTCGAACGTACATTCGTTTGATGAGGCATCATGCCGCTCCATAAAGCTGCGCGTGAAGGTTGGCTGAGAGGGCAGCCTACATAAGCATTGGAGAAGATTACTCCTCGTGAAGCGACTTCGTCAATAGGGAGGGTGCAGCCTTGTGTTTGCCCGTAAGCTCCGACGACGCGTTGTGTCAAATGGTCGCACTGGATAATCAGGAAATTGGGCTTTTCTTGAGCTTGGGCTGCTACGCCGCATAGGGCTAATCCCATGAATGGATAAATAGTTTTCATTACTGGTTAGAATTAAGTAATAGTTGATTTTGAAACAAAAGTAGGAAAAAAGGAAACGCGAAAAAGGGTGAAGTAGTGGTTTTGGACGCAAGTGAAAGTATTTTGTACAAAAATGTAATGTGTGATGGATTATTAGGGGGAACTATTGCTGATGAACGTTGGATTGTGAAGGATGAACGGCAAGTGGTTATTGATTAACGGGGTGGCTAAAAAAGAGAACGGTGAACAAACTGCAATTATCAGGACGCAGTTTGTTCACCGTTCATCATTTATCGTTTACCGCTAATTAGCTGTTCATGCTCATCAGGAATTCATCGTTATCTCTGGTCTTTTCCAAACGGTCTTTAACGAAGTCCATTGCTTCGATCGGATTCATGTCTGCAAGATATTTACGTAATATCCACATGCGGTCAAGAGTTGTTTTATCAAGCAACAAGTCGTCGCGACGAGTGCTGGATGCAGTAATGTTGACTGCCGGGAAGATACGTTTGTTGGACAGGTTGCGGTCGAGCTGCAACTCCATGTTGCCGGTACCCTTAAATTCTTCGAAGATAACTTCGTCCATTTTAGAACCGGTATCGATCAATGCGGTAGCGATGATGGTCAACGAGCCGCCGTTTTCAATATTACGGGCAGCACCGAAGAAACGTTTAGGTTTGTGAAGTGCATTTGCATCCACACCACCGGAAAGAACTTTACCGGATGCAGGAGATACTGTATTGTATGCACGAGCCAGACGGGTGATAGAATCAAGGAAGATCACTACGTCGTGACCACATTCTACCAAACGTTTTGCCTTTTCCAATACGATACCTGCAATTTTTACGTGACGTTCTGCCGGTTCGTCGAAAGTAGAAGCGATAACTTCTGCATTAACGCTGCGTGCCATATCGGTTACTTCTTCCGGACGTTCGTCAATCAGCAGCATAATCATGTAAACTTCCGGGTGATTGGCTGCAATAGCGTTAGCGATATCTTTCATTAAGATAGTCTTACCTGTCTTTGGCTGGGCAACGATCAAGGCACGTTGTCCTTTACCGATAGGAGCGAAAAGGTCAACAACGCGTGCAGACATGGAGTCTGAATAACCGCCTTTGCAAAGTTTGAACTTTTCATCCGGGAAGAGAGGTGTCAGATGTTCGAAAGGAACACGGTCGCGAACGAAGGCTGCGTCACGTCCGTTAATTTTCGACACTTTTACCAACGGGAAATATTTTTCTCCTTCTTTGGGTGGACGGATAACACCTTCCACTACATCACCGGTTTTCAAACCAAAGAGTTTGATTTGAGATTGTGATACATAAATGTCGTCAGGAGAAGAAAGGTAGTTGTAATCGGAAGAACGGAGGAATCCGTATCCATCCTGCATGATTTCCAGAACGCCTACTCCGTTGAGAATATCATCGAATTCGTAAGGCTTTTCGCGTTCAATAACCTTGCGTTCCTGCTGTTGTTGCTGTTGTGCCGGAAGATTCTCGTTCGCATGGTTTTGCTGAGTGGCACGTGGCATCGGTAAGCGTTGTTGGTTCTGGTTCTGATTTGGATTCTGATTATTGTTATTACGCTGGAAATTATTATTGTTGTTATTAGCGTTATTGTTCACATTGCTACTACCGTTGTTATTGTCGCGTGGACGGACAATGCGCGGGCGTTGCTGTTGTGCTTGCTGCTGTTGAGATTGTTGTTGCTGTTGAGGATGAGATGGCTGTTCAGGTGCTGTTTGCACAGGTTCTGTTTTAGTTGCCTCGAATTTGCCAAAGAGTTCGGTAGGAAGCTCTATTTTTTCAGAAGGCAGATCTTCGATTGGAATAAAATCATCATCGTCAACGCTGGATAAGATATTGCTTTCCTCGTCGATAACGGGTGCGGCTTTCTTTTGTGGTTTATCTATAACTTTTTTCTCTGCAGCAGGCTTGTTTGGCTCTGCGGCTGGTTTATTTGTTTCTGCAGCCGGTTTGCTTTTTGCTTTCTTTTCAGCAGTCGGCTGTTGTGCTGGAGCAGCTTTTTCTTTTGTTTCAGTAGTTTTCTCTGCAACAACAGGCTTAGTTTCCACCACTTTGGGAGCAGCCGGTGTTACATTTTCTACTTCTTTTTTCTCTTCTGCGTCAGCGCTCTTGCGTGGACGTCCCACTTTACGCTTGGGAGCAGTAGTAGCGTTTTCTGCTTTAGCTTCTACAACAGGAGCTTCTTTTTCTTTGTTTGTACTTTCTTCTTTCTTGGAAGGTTGTGGTGCTTTTACAGGAGTGGCTTCTTTTGTTTTATTAACCTCTCCACTCTTTGGTGTGGAAACTACCTTGTCTTCTTTTTTGGTAGGAGCTACCCGTGAACGCTTTTTCTTTTGTTCTTCATTTTTGCGTTCTTCTTTGAGCTTATCTGCGGCAACTTTCTTAGTAGCTCCTACAATAGCCTGTTCATCGAGTATCTTATAAACAAGGTCTTCTTTTTTGTATGAGTCTGCTTTTTTTATGCCTAACTCTTTGGCAATAACTTGAAGTTCCGACAGATTTTTGTCGTTTAATTGGATAATGTTATACATATAGTATGGTAAGTTATTAATATTTCTTTTTTTGCTGAATTACGGACAGCATTACTACAGCTTATGGCTACAGATATGCAAGCATACGTTTTGTTTTTTATTCTGAATTAGGGATGTATATGTTGAATCGTAGAATGTTTCAACGGGGCAAAGATAATAATTTTTTTTGGTTTCATGAACAATCAAACATTTTTTTCCACGTAAAAGTGTATCTTTGCTACATAAAAGAAAATAGTATGACAGTAAATGAAGCTCATTTAATTTATTTTTCGCCTACACACACATCTAAACAAGTTGCGGAAGCGATTGTTCACGGTACGGGCATAAAAAATATCCTTCCTATTAATGTAACGCAGCAAATTGCAGATGAAATCGTGATTCCTGCATCTGCTTTGGCCATTATTGTAGTGCCTGTGTATGGAGGTCATGTCGCTCCTCTGGCAATGGAGCGTTTGCAGTACATCCGGGGAGTGGATACTCCGACCGTTTTGGTGGTGGTGTATGGAAACCGTGCTTATGAAAAAGCTTTAATGGAACTGGATGCTTTTGCTATTCCTCATGGATTGAAAGTGATTGCTGGGGCAACTTTTATTGGAGAACATTCATATAGTACTGATAAACATCCGATTGCGGTGGGACGTCCCGATGAGTCGGATTTAGCCTTTGCTACGGAATCTGGGAAGAAAATCATGGAAAAAATACAGGCTGCTGATAGCATGGATACCCTTTATCCGGTAGACGTACGTGCTATTAAACGTCCGAGCCAGCCATTTTTTCCTTTGTTTCGCTTTTTGAGGAAAGTTATCAAGTTACGTAAAAGTGGAACACCGCTTCCCCGCACTCCTTGGGTGGAGGATGAAAATTTGTGCACCCATTGTGGATTGTGTGTGGTCCGTTGCCCGGCAGGGGCTATAACGAAAGGGGATGAACTGCATACAGATGAAGCTAAATGTATCAAGTGTTGTGCCTGTGTAAAAGCTTGCGTTAAGAAAGCACGGGTGTATGATACTCCTTTTGCGGCTTTGTTGTCAGATTGCTTCAAGAAACAGAAATTGCCTCAAACTATTTTGTAGATTACGACACGCTTAGTTGTTTCATCAATACGAAAGCGGTTGTCTGTTCGTTCGCCTATCAGCCACGCAATGTGTTCACCACAGCAGAGTACCCACTGGCGTTCTTTTTGACTGATAGAAAATTTGCGGTCGGTCAGATAATCGCTTATTTTTTTCTTTCCTTTCATTCCGAAAGGAATAAAAGTGTCTCCTGTCTGCCATTTCCGGTAATGAATATCTCCATTCAGTTTGTCGGCATCAAAACAGGCTATTCCTTTGTCGCGTGGAATTAGGAAATCAGGGGTGTATTCTTTTTCTTCTTTGATGATTTGAAAAGGAGGAAGAATTTCATTTCCCGATTCAATAGCTTCTATTAATAAGAATTCTCTGTCTTTTATCACTCTCCATTTTTTACTGCAAAATTGTTTGCCCGGTTGGCTGTGAAGCGAAAAGGCAATATCTTTGATTTGTGCAGAATTGAAGCCTAGAGGATGCAAGATTTCGAATAGAATAGCTTCGGGTGCCGGTTCCTTTACTAACTCACTGATTCGGATACCTTCTGTCGTTACAATATTATTTTTGCTTTCCTCTATGCATTTATTATATATGGTAGCTACATCATTCAGATAATTGCTCGTGTCTATCAGATTCTTTTTGACTGACGGATTGATTTCCTGTATAAGAGGAAGGAGATTGAGCCGGATTTTGTTACGGGTATATTCGTCTTCCAGATTGGTACTGTCTGTTACATAATCTTGTCCGATGCTCTCCAGATAATGAATGATGTCTTCCCGGTTGACGCAAAGCAGAGGCCGCACGATTGCTCCGTTGCGGGGGCGGATCCCTAATAAACCGGTAATTCCTGTACCTCGAATCAGATTGAGTAGTATGGTTTCTACGCTATCATCCTGATGATGTGCTACGGCGATCACATCTGCCTGGCATTCTTTTCTCGTTTTCTCGAACCAGTCATAGCGTAATTCCCGTGCAGCCATTTCAATCGAAATCTGTTTTTCCTTTGCGTATTGTGTCGTGTTAAAATCAATTGTATGCAAATGGATTCCGGTTCTTTTGCAAAGTTGGCGGACAAACAGTTCATCCCGGTCTGATTCTTCGCCTCGCAGGTGGAAATTACAGTGTGCGGCTTCGCAATGATAACCTGCTGTGTGCAGAATACATAGCAGTGCCACCGAGTCGGCACCGCCACTCAATGCAATCAGGACTTTGGCATCCAGTGAGAACAAATGTTCTTTTTCTATATATTTTGTAACGCGTTGTTGTATCATATCTGCAAAGATACGAGTTTATCAATAAGTTTTTTTATTTTTCCTAAATCTTTTGGAGGAAGAAAATGGCTGCTATTTAAAAACATTCTAAATAATTTGCGTGCTCCGAAGTTATGAATTATCTTTGCCGAAAATTTTGAGAGTTATGCGTTTGTCCGAATTAAAAACAGGAGAAAAAGGTGTTATTGTAAAGGTATTGGGGCACGGTGGTTTTCGTAAACGTATTGTGGAGATGGGCTTCATTAAAGGTAAAACGGTTGAAGTGCTGTTGAACGCTCCCCTAAAAGATCCCATAAAATATAAAGTCTTAGGTTATGAAATATCTCTTCGTCGTCAGGAAGCTGAAATGATCGAAGTAATCAGCGAGGAGGAGGCAAAAGAACTGGCTGAAAAGACTGTTTATCATGAAGGATTACCCGAAGACCTTTCAGTAAAAGAAGAAGATATGAAACGATTGGCGTTAGGTAAACGTCGCACCATCAATGTTGCCTTGGTCGGAAATCCGAACAGTGGCAAGACTTCTTTGTTTAATCTTGCGTCCGGTGCTCATGAGCATGTAGGCAATTACAGCGGTGTGACCGTGGATGCCAAAGAAGGTTATTTTGACTTCGAAGGTTATCATTTCCGTATTGTCGATCTGCCGGGAACTTATTCTTTATCTGCTTATACGCCGGAAGAAATCTATGTTCGCCATCATATTATCGATGAAACTCCTGACGTGATTATTAATGTCGTCGATTCTTCTAATCTGGAGCGAAACTTATATCTGACTACTCAATTGATAGACATGAATGTCCGCATGGTAGTGGCTCTGAATATCTATGATGAATTGGAAGCCAGTGGAAATACATTGGATTACCATTTGTTGAGCAAGTTGTTCGGGGTGCCGATGCTGCCTACTGCCAGTAAGAAAAATCGTGGATTGGATACGTTGTTTCATGTAGTTATCAATCTGTATGAAGGAGTAGACTTCTTCGATAAACAGGGAAACATGAATCCGGAAGTTCTCAAAGACTTGACTGAATGGCATGACTCTTTGGAAGACCGTAAGAACCATGAGGAAGAGCATCTGGAAGATTATGTGCGTGAACATAAAAAGACGGGGCGTGTCTTCCGGCATATTCATATAAATCACGGTCCTGATATAGAAAAAGCGATTGAGGCTGTAAAAAGTGAAGTGTCCAAGAACGAGTTTATCCGGCATAAATATTCTACCCGTTTCCTCTCCATTAAATTGTTGGAGAATGATCCTGACATTGAGCGTATTGTACGCACATTGCCGAATGCGGATGAAATTTTCCATGTCCGCGACAAGATGTCGAAGCGTGTTCAGGAGACAATGAATGAGGATTGTGAATCGGCTATTACTGATGCTAAATATGGATTTATCAGTGGTGCGTTGAAAGAAACGTTCACGGATAATCATCTGGAACAGGCGCAGACAACAAAGGTACTGGATTCGATTGTAACTCATCGTGTCTGGGGATTTCCTATTTTCTTTCTTTTTATGTATCTGATGTTTGAAGGTACATTTGTCATTGGCGAATATCCGATGATGGGAATTGAATGGATGGTAGAGCAGCTTGGTGAATTGCTGCGCAATAATATGTCGGAAGGTCCATTTAAAGATCTGCTGATTGATGGAATTATCGGTGGGGTAGGAGCTGTCATTGTTTTCTTACCGAATATCCTGATTCTGTATTTCTGTATTTCTATCATGGAGGATTCTGGTTATATGGCTCGTGCGGCTTTTATCATGGATAAGATCATGCATAAAATGGGGTTGCACGGAAAGTCGTTTATTCCTCTGATTATGGGATTCGGATGTAATGTGCCTGCGATTATAGCGTCCCGTACTATTGAGAACCGGAAGAGTCGTCTCATTACCATGTTGGTGAATCCATTGATGTCTTGTAGTGCGCGTCTGCCGATTTATTTATTGTTGGTGGGTGCTTTCTTCCCGAACAATGCAAGTTTGGTGCTGTTAAGTATCTATGTGATTGGTATTGTGCTGGCTGTGGTAATGGCTCGCTTGTTTAGCAAGTTTCTGATAAAGGGTGATGATACGCCGTTTGTGATGGAGCTTCCTCCTTACCGAATGCCGACAGCGAAGTCTATCTTCCGTCATACATGGGAAAAGGGAGCGCAGTATCTGAAAAAGATGGGCGGAATTATTATGATTGCTTCTATTATTATCTGGTTTCTGGGATATTATCCGAATCATGATGCTTATGAAACGGTTGCCGAACAGCAGGAAAATTCTTATATCGGTCAGTTGGGGCGCGGAATAGAGCCGGTAATAAAGCCATTGGGATTTGATTGGAAATTAGGTATTGGCTTGCTTTCCGGTGTAGGGGCGAAAGAATTGGTGGTAAGTACGTTAGGCGTTTTGTATGCAGATGATCCGGATGCTGACTCGGTGAGTTTGGCAGAACGTATTCCGATTACTCCATTGGTCGCTTTTTGTTATATGCTGTTTGTATTGATTTACTTCCCGTGTATTGCGGCGTTGGCGGCTATCAAACAGGAATCGGGTAGTTGGAAATGGGCGCTTTTTGCTGCCTGCTATACAACGGCATTAGCTTGGCTTGTATCATTTGCTGTTTATCAGATTGGAGGATTGTTTGTATGAATAATTGGCAAGAGTGGGTAGTCGGAGTACTCGTTGTGCTCTGCATTGCCCGTGTCGTATATGGAATATTTCTTTTTTTTCGTCGTACGCGGGAAAATCAGAATCCTTGTGACAGCTGCGTAAGTGGCTGTGAACTAAAGGATATGATGGAGAAGAAACGCAGAGAGTGTGATGTAAAGAAAAAAAGTACAAAGAAAAATTGCTGCGGATAGTTGGTAGTTTCAAAATTTGTACTACCTTTGCAACCGCAAACGAGAAATAATGGTTCCTTGGATGAGTGGCTTAGTCAGCGGTCTGCAAAACCGTGTACGGCGGTTCGAATCCGCCAGGAACCTCAACTATCACTTTAAAGCCCTTGAGAGTCAAGCACTTTCAAGGGCTTATTTTTTACGGAGACCGTTTCGGGGGACCACTTGAAAATTTGAGAATATTCGGCTCAGTCTGAATACCTGCTTTATTCTTTATTTAGAAGAGAAATCTATTGTTCCTGCTGAGTGCTCTCGTCAATTCCCGCATTATGGTATGGTACAATAGGTACTGTGTTTAATTCTTTATTTTAGGCTTTTCCCTATCGACAATTATAGTATTCACTAGTTTTTTATGATTTTCCTGCGTTACTTTTGTTATAAACCAAAAGAAAAACGCCATGAAAAAGATTTTATTTATCCTATTTGCTACCCAATTTATTTTGGCTCCTTATATAATAAAGAGCTATGGTGCAAATCTTATTGAAGACAATTATGAGTATTCTGGAGTTAATCAAGAGAGAAAGACTGTCGAAAAGGATATCTTTGGAAATATCATCATTCGTGATGATAAAGGCAATAGAAAGACCATTGAAAAAGATATTTTTGGGAATATCACCATTCGTGATGATAAAGGCAATAGAAAGACCATTGAAGAGGATATTTTTGGAAATACCATCATTCGTGATGATAAAGGTAATAGAAAGACGATTAAAAAAGATATCTTTGGGAATACTATTATCGAAGATGGCAAAGGCAATAGAACAACCATTAAAAAAGATATTTTTGGGAACGAAATAATTGAAAGTAGTGATGGTCATAGAAAAATTATCAAAAAGGATATTTTTGGAAATACAGTTATTGAGGATTATTAAAAGGTTATATTTATAAGGAGGAAATGTATCAGACTTATCTTCTTGTACTGATTTAGGGGGTAGATCGATTAACTGATAATGTGAAATTAATGGTGATATTAAAGAAATATTTATGATCTTTGTACCCATGAATATCGGAAATTAGTTGAATAGATTGATGAATCGTATAAAAGGTATACTTTATGCAGCGGTGTCTTCCTCTACTTTTGGACTGGCTCCGTTCTTTTCCCTCACTTTATTGTTGGCAGGTTTTTCAGCTTTCGAAGTGCTTTCCTATCGTTGGGGAGTGGCGACAATTGCGTTGACTCTGTTCGGATGGTGTTCGGGATGTAGTTTTCGATTGGAAAAGAAAGATTTTTTAGTTGTTCTTTTATTAAGTTTGTTGAGGGCAGTTACTTCATTCAGTTTGCTTATAGCATATCAGAATATAGCTACCGGGGTGGCGTCAACCATTCATTTTATGTATCCGTTGGCGGTATCTCTAGTTATGATGTACTTCTTTCAGGAAAAGAAATCCCTTTGGGTGATGTTTGCGGTCTCCATGTCCTTGTTAGGAGCGGCCTTGCTTTCATCGGGGGAACTGGAGGCGAAAAATGGTGATACGATAGTCGGACTGGTAGCAGCTTGTGTTTCTGTGTTTTCCTATGCGGGGTATATTGTTGGCGTACGAATGACACGCGCTGTTCGAATCAATTCCACTGTACTGACTTGTTATGTTATGGGGTTAGGAACCGTTCTTTATTTTATAGGTGCTTTGACTACTTCCGGGCTTCAGCTGGTAGCTGACGGTTATACCTGGTTGATTATTTTGGGACTTGCATTACCGGCTACAGCCATTTCTAATATAACATTGGTACGGGCTATTAAATATGCAGGGCCTACGTTGACATCTATTTTAGGTGCGATGGAACCATTGACAGCTGTGGTGATCGGAGTTTTTGTGTTTAAAGAATTATTTACTCTGAATAGCGCTATTGGGATTATTTTAATTCTGTTGGCTGTGAGTGTGGTAATATTTCGTAAACAAAAAAATGAAAGAGTATAAATAAAAAAAATGCTGTTTTACCTGATCGGATAAACAACATTTTTATAGGAGAGCCTCTTGTCGGATTCGAACCAACGACCCCGAGATTACAAATCACGTGCTCTGGCCAACTGAGCTAAAGAGGCGTTTTTCTTTTGCGGGTGCAAAGGTATGAATTTCTTTTAAAAATGCAAATACATCGCATACTTTTTTTATATTTGCAAAGTTACCAATGATTAGATGAAAATGAAAATTATGAATGTATGTGGTATGGCGATTTTAGCCATAGGTATATGGGCTTGTTCCGGACAGAAAAAGGGGACGGCAAATGTAGAAGTTGCAACAGATAGTGTAGAAGTAGCTGCAGATGCTATATCTGTTCAGGCAGATAGTACAGGATATATTGTTCGGGTAGGAGAGATAGCTCCGGACTTTACGATTACCCTGACAGATGGTAAACAAGTGAGTCTATCTTCCCTTCGTGGTAAGGTTGTCATGTTGCAGTTTACTGCAAGTTGGTGTGGAGTTTGTCGTAAAGAAATGCCATTTATTGAGAAGGATATTTGGTTAAAGCATAAAAATAATGCAGACTTTGCTTTAATTGGCATTGACCGTGACGAACCACTTGATAAAGTATTGGCTTTTGCTAAATCTACCGGAGTGACTTATCCGTTAGGACTGGATCCGGGAGCTGATATTTTTGCGAAATATGCATTGCGTGAATCCGGAATAACAAGAAATGTGTTAGTTGATAAGGAAGGAAGAATTGTAAAACTGACTCGTTTGTATAATGAAGAAGAGTTTGCTTCTCTTGTACAGAAGATTAATGAGATGCTGAAATGAAAGAAAGCCTTCATTAGGCATTTCTGACGGAGCATTTATGAGCATATAAAAATAGTGACGCTATCCTGATGTGATGGCGTCACTATTTGGGTTATATAGTGACGCTATCCGGAACACATACCGTCACTATATAATAATGAGCTTTTCAAGCAATACTAAGTTTGACTAGGTAATCGTAATGTTTTCCTTCTTTCACCAGTTCTGCCTTAAAACCACATTCGGAAGCGTATAAGCTAAGAGTCTGGAAATCTACATATAACCAGTCGAATGTGTCTCCTTTTACATCTTTATATTGCATTTGGAAGTCAATCTCTCCGTAATACTCTCCGGCCAGGTCGATGACTATGCTGCCGTCTTCTTCTTCAAAAAGATAGCGCAGATCGCTGGAATCCATGAGTATGCATCCGCCGGGACGGAGAATACGTTTCATTCGTTGGAAGAATCCGGGCATATTATTCAGTCTGCCGATAATTCCGGAACCATTCATAAGCATCAGGATCGTATCGAATGTTTCGGTAAATGTTTCGTCAAAAAGGTTGATGAGGCGTGGATCGTTCACTCCGCGTTGTTGCATCACTTCGACGGATAACGGAGAAATATCAATGGCACACACTTCTTTTCCCATTTCCTGAAGTGCCAGTGCATGGCATCCGCTTCCGGCACCTACATCCAATATTCGCCCTGTAGCCATTTGTAGGGCGGTACGCTCTAATATAGGCATAGACTGTATACTACGGAACAATTCTTTGACGGGAATTTCATCTTCTTCGAATTGGGAAGAGAATACCCGCAAACGATCAGCTCTGTGATGGTTGAAATAATCAGAAATAGCGGCTCCCATCGGGTCCTTTTCTGCAGAAAGAGTTGTTGTTGCCATTGGTGGTTACGATTGTTAACTCTGCAAAGATAAATAAATCCGCAGAAAAGGGTTATCTTTGCCGTCGGAAATGTTGAATACTAATAAATGATTATATGAGTATAGAAGAAGCAATCATGGGTGGAATCGTTTTTAAAGGTAAGAAAGATAAGCCCAAAGAAGAGGAAAAAGTGAAGACGAAAGCGAAAAAAGCGACGTATATTCGTGGACAGCATGGTTCGGGTGCAGCGAAGATGAAAGCAGATATCCGGAAGAAGAGAGCTAGCCGTCATAAGAAATAAAAGTATGGTTATAAATATAATAATTTGTGTAGTATCTGTTATACTTATGTTGCGGGGTGCTTTTCTAATTCTGAAAATGGGACTCTTGTGGATGCTTCATTGCAGGATAATAAAATCGTATGACAGGAAAACACATGGAAAGGTAGTGGATATAGAGACACAGGTAAAGTCTGATGGTATGAATATTACTGATGTATGTATACCAAAAATAAAATATAAATTGGAGGGAGAAGACGAAAAGTGTTGCCAATTTCTTCCTTCTAATCTAAAGAGTGGAGAGGAAAATAACATTTATCTTTATCCAAAACAGTATCATATAGATGATAAGGTTACCATATTGTATGATAAAGGTAAGGCGAATGATATGTTTGTGTTGCCCAGAATGCAACTAATGAGGCTGCTTGTTAACCAATTTGTTCCTGGTTGTTTTTTTATACTGGCGGCAATTTTAGGATTATGCTTTGTTTTTTAGAAACAGCATAGGCTGTCCGAAAAGCCTTAGAGGAATATTATAGAGTAGTACAATAATAGTAGAGTCAAATCAAGGTTAAAAGGAAAGAGCCCGATGCAAAACCGGACTCTTTATCAATCTTGTTAATTTTTAGAGACATTTGTTGAATATCTCTGCCTAGCAATACAAAAAGGCAACTAATTCGCAGTGAATTAGTTGCCTTATCTTTTTTATTTATTGAATGTCCCTTTTTAATCTGTTTAGTTTTTTAGGACCACTCCAAATTGTAGTAAGGGTGATTTTTTCTTTTTAGGGACTTTTGGGATGAGCTCTTTTACTTCTGGGGAAGAATCTCAATCCAGTAATCGTCCGGGTCATTGATGAAATAAAGCCCCATGGCCGTGTTCTCAAAACATACACAATTCATTTCTTTGTGATAAGCTCTGATTGCATCGTAATCGCCGGCTACACGAAAGCAGAGATGGCTTTCGTTTTCTCCCAGTTCGTATGGAGCAGTATGATCTTTCAACCACGTCAATTCCAGCAAGAAACCTGTTTCGTTATCAGTTAGGTAGACTAACGTGAACGAGCCGTCGGATGCTTCCTTCCGATGATGTTCTTTTAAGCCGAGTGCTTTTTCATAAAAAGCTATACTCCGCTCCAGATTAGTGACGTTGATATTAAAATGGTCAAATTTACTTTTTATTTCCATTGTTGCGATTTTCCTTATTTTTTCATTAAGAGCTTCACGATTTCTCCAACATACGTGCGCGGTTGTCCGGCTTGCGGAGTTGTCTGTGAAGACATTTTCTTACATTCGATAACAGCCGAAGGTGTTGTTTGGTTCGGAGCGTACAATTTTAATGTATAGCTATCTGCCTTTTCTATTGCATCGTAAGCTTGATCGGGTGAAAGCGTGCAATAGGCAACTGCTTTTCCTGATTGATAACCAAGTGCGCCACCAGCATTTGCAGTCATATTGGTCATGTTGAACTCATCTTTTCCGATGCTGATTACTAATTTTCCACTTCCCATCAAAGCATATACTTCACCCGGGATTTGTTTCAAATCAATTTCTATATAACCCGGCATATCAGCGGAAGCCTTGCCTGCAGGAGTAGCAGGAGTGAGAGTTGCAGCAGGAACAGTGGTTTGAGCAGGTTCGCCAGTTGTCACTTTTATATCAGTCTTTTTATCTGCGGCACCAATGACAATCGGACCTGCGGCTGCAACGATTGATGGAGTTTTTTGCTCTTCTTCTTTCTTCTTTTTCTCTGTTTTCGGACGGGTGTCAGGTGCTCCGAAAGCTACTGCTACATCCATAAATATATCATCGGCGAAGTCTACGGTTTTTCTACGCCATTTAGCCAAGCCACGTACTAATTTAGTCTTAGCTTTATTGAGCGCATATTTATCAGTAATCCATTCTTCGGCTTTATATTTTTCTGTTTCACGATAAGTAAAACGGATTTTTTCAAGCTCTACCAGGCAGTTTCCGGGTTTGCAGGTAACGGTAATCTGATAGTTAACTAATGTACGGTCTAATGACAGGGCACTGGAGCTGAAAACAATCCATTCTTCTCCAATACCGGCAATTGTTCCTTTTGCTTCGTCGGAGAAAACAATGCGGCTATCGATGTTTTTATTCTCTTTCAGACGTTCATCCATCCACTTTGTCATTGTGTCGTAGATTTGTGCCTGACTCATTCCGGGAATCTGGAACTCTTTGGAAAATACTACTTTACCTTCTACTTCAGGAACAGCTCCTGCAAGGTATCTGGTGTCATCTTTCTTCTCTTTTGCAGAATCTGCCTTCATTGCCATCGGCAATGCGAGAAACAGGGTAAGAAACAGAATCGTAAATTTATTCATAATTATAATGTGTTTATTTGGTAATCTCAAAACTTTCGCCCCGACGGGTGATGCTGATAAAACGGCATCCTGCATTTTCTGCAAAACTACGAAGCGCATTTCCTCCTTCATAATCTTCACTGAAGTGCATGGGCACAAATATAGTAGTTTTTATTTGTTCGATGAACTGTTTTGCCCCTTTCATGTAATCTTTTCCCATTCTCCGATCCACCGGGAATAGCACTAGATCGATGTTAGGCACTTTTTCTTTTAAATATTTAACTTCTGCAAGGAAATCACCATTGGCTTTTCGTATCTCTTCTTCGGTCGATTCTTCACTCCAGTGCCAGTTGTTCAAGTCGCCGGCATGGAAGATACTCCAATCTTGTAAGTGAAGAAGGAACGAACTGCCGACATCTGTCGATCCGAAGGCGTCGATGCGGATCGTGTCGTCTTCGTATGTTTCTCCTTTTTTAATATAGAAAGCATCTTCGGCTTTGGCACGATGGGACTTCAGAATATCTTTGGAGAAGATGTATTGAATGTCGGGGCGTTGCTCTTTCCAAGTCAATATTTCACGGTTAAAGTGATCGGGATGGAAATGGGTGGCCAATACGTACAGTTTACCCGGCCTTTGCAGGAGATAATCATGCACGATTCCCCGGTTGTGTTCCGTTTCGGAAGAATCTTTGTAGTAATCGATGATAATGGTTACACCTTCCATTTCGATGGCGAAACCGCTGTGATAAATATAATCCAGTGTCATAGCTGACTATTTTATAGTTGCAATATTACGTATTCTCGTTGGAGTTGCCAAGAAAAATCGACGAAATCAAGGAGCAAGACGACTGATTTTCCATTCACCGTCCGGTTGTAGGGTGTATAGAAAGCGGTCGTGCAGTCGGTTGGGGCGTCCTTGCCAGAATTCAATCCTTGTAGGTGTGACGGCATATCCGCCCCAATTATCAGGTCTTTCCACTTCTTTTCCAATCCATCGGGCGGCTTCTCTGACGAAGGATCGTATCAATTGCATTCTGCTTGCTATCGGTTGACTTTGCGGAGAAATTCGTGCGCCAATCCGGCTTTTATAAGGACGCTTCCGGAAGTATTCATCCGATTCTTCCGGTGAAACTTTCGTCGCTATTCCTTCTATATGTATTTGTCTTTCGAGAGCGTGCCAGACAAAAGAGAGGGAGATAGATGGGTTTTGTGCCAATTGTTTGCCTTTGCGGCTTTCGTAATTGGTATAAAAGATAAATTTTCCATCATGGAGTCCTTTTAACAATACTGTACGTGTGGACGGTCTCCCTTCGGGGGATACAGTTCCTACAATGACCGCAGTCGGTTCGTCCACCTCTGCGTCAATCGCTTTTTGCAGCCAACGACTGAAAAGCGAAAGCGGGTCGCCGGGAAGTTCACTTTCCCGCAACCCGCCTTTCGTATATTCCTGTCGGATATCTGCTATGTTTAATTTCGCCATAAGATTATCTGGCAGCTTTAGTTTATTATTTTTAATGATGATATCACATAGGTACTTCTATTAATAGAATATGTGAGTCTTTCAATGTCTCCAGTTCAACGCTGTTCGTATCGTAAACACCCATGCCGTCACGACGTTTCAGAACTTCACCGTCTACTACTATTTCTCCTTCAATGAGAAAGATATAGACGCCTGCATGACTTTGATGCATGTGATAACCTAATTTCTTTCCGGCTTCTACTTTGCCGATGGAGAACCAGGTATCTTGCAAAAGGGAAGCAGGTGTGCTACCGTCGGGAGATACGATGACTGCCAGTTCGTTCGGACGCTCCAGTTCTGCAATGCTGAAATCCTGATAAACGGGACGTGTGTTCCGCTCTCTCGGCATAATCCAAATCTGCAGGAATTCCACCGGTTCTACCGGACTTGCATTAACTTCACTATGGAAGATTCCTGTTCCCGCACTCATTGTCTGAATTTCTCCGACAGTAATAATGCGGCTGTTCTTCTTGCTGTCTCCATGTTGCAGATGTCCTTTCAGAGGAATGGAAATAATTTCCATATTCTTATGCGGGTGAGTTTGAAAACCTTGTCCGGGCGCAACCTTATCATCATTCAATACGCGAAGAGCACCAAAATTGATACGGTCGGAGTCGAAGTACTCGTCAAAACTGAAAGTGTGATAACTATCCAGCCAATCGTACTGGGAATGTCCTCTTGTATCTGCTTTATGTATTACTTTTTTCATAAAAACTGTCCTTTCTCTTATTTGTTTATATGTTTGGTAAACAAAGAAAGCGGCTTAAAAGTTTTATTTCTTCACTTCATTTAATAAAGGCTTGTGATTGATAAAATCTTTTATGTTTTGCAGGGTGGTTGCGGCAATATTCTCCATTGCTTCATGTGTGAAAAAAGCTTGATGAGAAGTGACGATTACATTGTTGAACGAGAGCAAACGGGCGAGTACATCATCGTCGATGATGCGGTCGGATTGATCTTCATAAAAGTATTCGCTTTCTTCCTCGTATACGTCTAGTCCTGCGGAACCTATTTTCTTGTTTTTTAACCCTTCAATCAGTGCATTGGTATGAATCAATTGCCCGCGACCGGTATTGATAATCATTACTCCGTCTTTCATTTTACTGATAGAGTAGTCGTTTATCAGGTATTTGGTCTCTTCAGTGAGCGGACAGTGTAAGGAGATAATATCCGAATTGTGGTATAGTTCGTCCAGTGAAGTATAAACTATTTGTTCTTGACGGGCGAAGTTGTAGTCCGGATAGAGGTCATAAGCCAGTACGTTCATTCCGAATCCTTTTAAGATGTGAATCAGTATTTTCGCTATTTTCCCTGTGCCGATGATACCTGCTGTTTTCCCGTGCATATCGAATCCCATCAGACCGTGCAGGGAGAAATTACCGTCTTTGGTACGCCAGGAGGCGCGAGGTATTTTGCGGTTTAGCGATAGCATAAGAGCTACCGTGTATTCGGCAGTCGCATAGGGTGAGTAAGCAGGTACGCGTACAACGGTAATTCCCGCAGCTGCAGCTGCATCCAAATCTACATTGTTGAATCCGGCACATCGCAGTGCTAGCAGTTTTACTCCATTAGCTGCCATAATACGGATAACTTCTGCATCGGCAACGTCATTAACAAAGATACATATAGCATCTACACCTTGTGTCAGTAGTACATTGTTCTTATTCAGATTTCCTTTGTAATAACGTATTTCAAATCCGAATTCTTTGTTTTTCTTATTGAAAGAAGACTCGTCATAAGGCTTTGTGCCGAAAAATGCAATTGTATAGGCCATAATAGTATTCTATAAATTATTATTCTATTAAAACGTAAAAACAGGTGGATTTGTTTGCTCTCTGTATAGTGATAAATATAGATTGTTTCATTAGAAACAGTTTATTTTTTCAATTAAAATGGGCAGGTAAATGAAAATAAATGCACAAACGTGTATTCAGTGTGCAATAATGTTGTATCTTTGCGCCCGAAATAATTAAAAAAAGATTTAGATGAGAAAAATTTCGTTGATTGGTCTTGCAATGTTGATCGTTTCAATTCCAACTTTTGCCGGAGATTATCTAACCAATACGAATCAGAATGCTGCTTTCTTGCGCATGATAGCCCGCGGCGCTTCCATTGATGTTGATGGAGTTTATAGTAATCCTGCCGGACTGGCATTTCTTCCCAAAGATGGTCTTCAAGTAGCGCTTACTATTCAAAGTGCATATCAAACTCGTGATATTGCTGCTACAAGTCCTTTATGGACTATGGACGGACAGACCACTGTGCGTAATTATGAAGGAAAAGCTTCTGCTCCCGTTATTCCTTCCATACATGCTGTATATAAAAAAGGTGACTGGGCATTTTCCGGTAGCTTTGCTATTGTTGGTGGTGGCGGAAAAGCTTCTTTTGATAATGGTTTGCCTATGTTCGATGCTGCTGCTATTAGTTTGGTCAATACAATAGGTCAGGGGATGCTAGCTCCTAATCAATACAGTATTAGTTCCGCTATGGAGGGACGTCAGTATATCTATGGTTTGCAGTTAGGAGCAAGTTATAAAATAAATGAGCACTTCTCAGTTTTTGCTGGTGCACGTATGAATTATTTTACAGGTGGCTATAAAGGTTTTCTGGATATCAATTTGAAAGAAGGTGTGGCAGAAGAATTGGGACGTGAGATTATAAAACAGCTTATGGCTGGTGGTATGACTTTAGAGCAGGCGCAACAAGCAGCATTGCAAAAATCGCAGCAGTTGAATGATGCGAAACTGAAACTAGATTGTGATCAGACAGGTTGGGGATTAACGCCAATTATCGGTGTAGATGCAAAATTCGGTAAGTTGAATTTAGCTGCAAAGTATGAGTTTAAAGCCAATATGAATATTGAGAATGATACTCATGAGATTGTTGCTCCGGATGCCGCAGCAGCATTTGTGGCACCTTACCAAAATGGTGTGAACACACCAAGTGACCTTCCTTCTATGCTTTCTGTTGCAGCGAGTTATGAGTTTTTGCCTTCACTTCGGGCTTCAGTAGAATATCACTTCTTTGATGATAAGAATGCTGGTATGGCAGATGGCAAACAGAAAACATTGAAACATGGTACACACGAGTATTTGGCTGGTGTTGAGTGGGATATTAACAAATTATTCACTGTTAGTGGAGGTTATCAGAAAACAGACTACGGTTTGAGCGACGCTTTCCAATCAGATACAAGTTTTTCTTGTGACTCTTATTCTGTAGGTTTTGGAGGTCGTATCAATTTTACTCAGGCATTGAGCCTTGATGTAGCTTATTTCTGGACTACATATAGTGATTACACTAAAGAAAAACCACGTGGTTTAGAGGCAACATCGATGGCATCATTAGTGGATAAAGACGTTTACAGCCGTACTAATAAAGTGTTTGGTGTGAGCGTGAACTATAAGTTCTAAATTTCTAATCCTTTATATATAGAAAAGCCGTCTCGAACATGGTGTTGAGACGGCTTTTTTGTTTTATTATTATGTCAGTTTAGAAAGAATACTGCACCAGCATATTCAACCGGTTGGCATGACGGGTTGCGGAACTGAAATCAGTGCGCCATCCTCTCAAATATTCAACGCCGACTTGCAGATTGCTGCTTACATTCCAGAAAGCATTGGCTACCAGATATTGTCCTTTACGATAGGATTCGGGATTCTCACTAGGATATCCATTTTCAGAATAAAGTCTGGACAGACTGTATGTTCCGGATATAAAGATGCTCGGGCAAAGATTGTATTGCAATCCTGCATACCATCCCAGCATCGGAAGAACTTGCATTTTTCCTTCCTTGTCAGGATCGGGGACGATATCTACGTTCAGGTTGCTTAAATCATTCAGGTAGGAACCGATACCTTTTCCATAATTAAACTGTCCGTATGCCTGCAATTTCTTGGTAATATTGAAGGTTGTAGAGGCTTGCAGACCGAAGCCGGTAGCAGAATAGGCTTTTTCATGTACATTGCTCGAATAAGTCATGCTGCGGATAATGGCTCCTAATTTAATATGGCTGTTGCTGTTCCAGTTGTACTGTACGGAAGTGGCAAAGTCAGGCATCCGTTGGGTGTTGATAGACAAATCATTATTGGTTGTTCCGTCTACTGAAGGCATTTCCATAGAAACACCAAACTTCCAGTTTTTCAACTTATCACACATATAGCTTAATTGCGTAGTGCGGTAAAAGGCTGAACCGTTAGGCCCTGCAAAGTCGATAGTTGGAGGCAGTGCGGAGAGGTCCATGAACGAACCATAGCTGTACCCGATAGTGAAACCGAGGAATTGTGCGTAAGCGTTTTGTAATTCGAAGGTCTTTCCATCGCCACGGAAGTTTCCGGCAGTGTAAACTACGAAGTCTCCCAAATGTTTGGTACGTCCTACCAATTTGAGGAACAGGGTCGAAGTGGTGATGTCCATCTGGAATTGGTTCTTTGCAAAATTGCCGCTTCCGCGTTGTGGTATCAATGCCGGATAGAAATCTACATCATTAACGATACCGTTAAAATCATACTCTGCCGTTGCACGAACGTATCCTCCGATACCGAGGGCGAATTTCCCTTTCTGGTCAGTGAGCAGGAAGCGGGGAGCATTGGGGTCGTGAAAACGCATCTGTGAACGGTCGTTCATGATTCGGATGATTTCATCTCCTGCTTTGTTCTTCGAGACAAACATGATTGAGTTGGGTTCTTCATCTTCGATGATTACCTTTTTTTGTGCATGGGCACAGAGGGGGAAAATTCCTATCCCCAGTAGCATAGCTACCATTTTAAAGCTTGTTTTCATTATGAGTTAAGTTTTAGGTGAATGCCCAATCAACAACTAAAAAAAGAAATGGTTGAGAGGGGCAAAGGAAAAATTGCCAAACTAATCGGAAGAATTGCTATTTATAATGATTCTAAAAAAGCGGATCTTTGTATCGTACTAATTAGAGAAAAGAAATACGATGATGGAAAAAGTAGATTTTACGAACGGAATATTAGCGATACAACCGGATTTGCATCGCTTCGCATATAAATTGACGGCAGATCGCGAATCTGCCAATGATTTGGTTCAGGATTGTTTGTTGCAGGCATTGGATAATCAGGAGAAGTTTACGTATAGCAAAAATCTGAAAGGATGGATGTATACGCTTATGCGTAATATTTTCGTGAATAACTATCGTCGTACAGTTCGAGAAATGAACTTGATTGATGATAGTTACTCCATCAATCAACAACATCTGATAGAAGATGAGGATGCTGACAGATTCGAATTTACATACGATATGAAACAGTTGTATAGGGTGATACATTCTATACCGGAAGAGATGAAAGTGCCTTTTCAGATGTTTGTAGCTGGATTTAAGTATAGAGAAATTGCCGAGAAATTAGGATTGCCGATGGGAACGGTGAAGAGCCGTCTGTTTTTCATCCGTAAACGGTTGAAAGAGGAATTGAAAGATTTCTCCTCCTGATGCGCTTTTTTAATTGAGTGATGTGTTTTAAGGTCAAAGTGATAAGCCTTCCTGTCAGAATACGACGCTGATGGGGAGGCTCTTTTTTATTGTCAATCCAGTATTTTCTGTACTCTGTGTTTAGCCTTTTGGACAGTTGCTTGTGCGGTATGGGCTGCTTCTATAGCTTTTTCTTTCACTGTAGTCGTCTGAAAAGGATTGTTCATAGAGAGTTTTCATTTTTTTTAGTCATCCTTTCTTTTTAGTTTTATGATTCAGTGTTTTGATACTGTTGAGGTAGGCTTGTTCTACAGGTGAAAGCGTGCGCACTTCCCACTTGCGATATTCTGTTTCAGCTTTATCCATAGCTTGTTCATGACTTATCATACCGGCATCCATCAATAGAACTTCTCCCGTAGAAGACAGTATGGCATCCAGATGTTTGATGTAATCGTTCATGTACATTGGACGGTGCTTGATAGCTTGTACTTCGGCAAAATCAAAATATCCGGAGACAAGGTTGTTCAGCACTTTGAGTTCTTCTGCGCTCAAGTAGTTCTTGGCTATCTTTGCATCGCGCAATGTCGGATGGTCGCCTTTAAAGGAAGTTAGTCCCATCATGTGTTGGTCGGCATCGGCTCGTTCATAAATAACTTCTGCAGCTGTATGTCCGTGGGCTGCAAAGTGTAGCTTATTCTGAACAATCTTGAAGAATTCAATAGATTGTTTGGCGTGGGGATCGTAATCTACGGCAGTAGCATAGATATCAAGCACTTGTCTATACATCACCTTTTCAGACGATCGGATGTCACGGATGCGGTCGAGTAACTCTTTCCAATAATAGCCTCCTCCCAGCTGCTTCAATCGTTCATCGTCTATGGTGAAGCCTTTGATGATATATTCTTTAAGGCGTGCCGTTGCCCATTGACGGAAGTGTGTGGCTTGAATTGAATTTATTCGGTAGCCTAAAGATATTATCATATCAAGATTGTAGTGAGGAATTTCTCTTTCAACCATGCGCGCTCCTTCTTGTCGAACCTGTCGGATTTTCCGACAGGTTGATTCTTCAACAAGTTCACCATCTTCATAAATGTGCTTAATATGTTCTACCACATTTGTTCGAGACGTCTGGTAAAGGTCGGCCATTTGCTGTTGGGATAGCCATACGGTATCTTCGTCCATCTGCACTTCTATGTGTGTCTGCCCGTCTTCACTTTGGTAGATGATGATATTGCTTTTATTTTCTTTTGCCATGATTTAGATATCGTTTCTTTAAATATAGTTTATAAGTTTAATCTTTGATACAAACATTAAGCTCTGTATTTGGCAAAGTTATGTCTTTTCAATGAAATGTATGTCAATCATCGGATTTCTTTTGCTTTTTCATAGTTTTTCCTATACCTTTGCAGCGCAAAAGAATAAAAAGACATTTGATGCCGTGAATAGCGGTCGTGTATTCTAGAACACCACGTAAAAAACAGGAATTATGAAAGAAAAAGTATCTGTACCCTTTATGCTGCTGGGTATCCTTTTTAACGTTTGCCTTATTGCAGCCAATCTTCTTGAAACGAAAGTAATCCAGATCGGTAGTTTGACCGTAACAGCCGGATTATTGGTTTTTCCTATTTCTTATATTATAAATGACTGTATCGCCGAGGTTTGGGGATTCAAGAAAGCGCGCCTTATCATTTGGAGTGGTTTTGCTATGAACTTCTTTGTGGTCGCTCTTGGGTTGATAGCTGTTGCCATTCCTGCTGCTCCTTTTTGGGAAGGTGAAGAGCACTTTGATTTTGTGTTCGGTATGGCTCCTCGTATTGTGGCTGCCAGTCTGATGGCCTTTTTGGTAGGCTCGTTTCTTAATGCATATGTGATGAGTAAAATGAAAGTAGCCAGTCAGGGACGTAACTTTTCAGCCCGTGCCATTTGGTCGACTGTGGTGGGTGAGACTGCCGATTCATTGATTTTCTTCCCGGTAGCTTTTGGAGGTGTCATTGCTTGGAAAGAACTGCTTATCATGATGGGGATTCAGATTGTATTGAAATCCTTGTATGAGGTGATGATCCTCCCGGTGACGATCCGTGTGGTGAAAGCAATCAAGAAAATAGACGGTAGTGATGTTTACGACACGGACATCTCTTATAATGTATTGAAAGTCAAAGATATTTAATATAGAATATGAATAGAAAAGCAGCATTGGTTGTGTTTAGTGGTGGGCAGGATTCTACCACTTGCCTGTTTTGGGCAAAACGCAATTTTAAGAAAGTATATGCCTTGAGTTTTCTGTATGGTCAGAAGCATCAGAAAGAAGTGGAACTTGCGCGGGAGATAGCCCGGAAAGCGGAAGTGGAATTTGATGTGATGGATGTTTCTTTCATCGGACAGTTAGGCCATAATTCATTGACCGATACCACCATGGTGATGGATCAGGAAAAGCCGGCAGATAGTGTTCCCAATACATTTGTTCCGGGACGTAACCTGTTCTTTTTGAGTATTGCGGCTGTGTATGCCCGTGAACGTGGTATTAATCATTTGGTAACGGGAGTTTCCCAAACGGATTTCAGCGGTTATCCCGATTGTAGGGATGCGTTTATCAAGTCTCTCAATGTGACTCTCAATTTGGCTATGGATGAACAGTTTGTAATTCATACTCCTTTGATGTGGATTGATAAAGCAGAGACATGGGCGTTGGCCGACAAACTGGGAGTACTGGAACTGATTCGCACCGAGACTTTGACATGCTATAATGGTGTTCAAGGAGATGGCTGCGGACATTGCCCGGCTTGTACGTTACGACGGGAAGGATTGGAGAAGTATTTAAAAAGTAAGAATCAATAATATCTCTACATAGAGATTAAAATGCATTTTCTTGCTGTCATCTGTCACATTGTTGTTGTTAAACAGTTGATTATAAAATAAATAGTTTGTGACAGCAAGTGGTGACAGCAACAAAACTTGATATTTTGCCGTCACATCTATTGTCACCGGTAAGTTTCAATTAATAGAAGATAGTAGCTTCTGCCTGGAATGTATTGGCTTAGTTTAGTTTCAGCAGCTTGAAACTAAAGTTCCAACGGTAGGAAACTAGAGTTTCAACGGTGGGAAACTAAAGTTTCTGTTACTTGAAACTATTAGTTCCAAGGCGTGAAACACTTGGTTCCTCGGTGTGAAACACTTTGTTTCTCTACGGGAAACTCTTTGTTTCAGGTAATGAAACAAACTGTAACAAGTAAGCTGCGGATAAAGCAACCGTGGGTTAAGAGTTGATGGTGATAGGTGATAGATGCGGTGATAGGTTGTAAAACGAATCTTTCACCACTGAAACATCGATGAATAGAGTGTTTAAGATTGGTCGGTGATAGGTGAAAGAGGAAATGTGTTTTTTTATCTAGAATAGGGGTTGTAGTTAACGAGTACAATGACAGAATTAAAAGACCAACTTTCTTTATTAGGAAGAAAGACCGAGTATAAGCAAGATTATGCTCCTGAAGTATTGGAAGCTTTTGATAATAAGCATCCTGAAAATGATTATTGGGTACGTTTTAACTGCCCGGAATTTACAAGTCTGTGTCCTATCACGGGGCAACCGGATTTTGCTGAAATACGTATCAGCTATATTCCTGATATAAAAATGGTAGAAAGCAAAAGTTTGAAACTATACCTTTTCAGTTTCCGCAGTCATGGTGCTTTTCATGAGGACTGCGTAAATATCATTATGAAGGATCTTATAAAACTAATGAATCCCAAATATATTGAAGTAACAGGTATCTTTACTCCTCGTGGCGGTATTTCTATCTATCCATACGCCAATTATGGTCGTCCGGGAACAAAGTTCGAACAGATGGCAGAACATCGTTTGATGAATCGGGAATAATATAAATTAAAGAATTTACTAGCTAAAAAGATCGAATATGACTCATCATGTGCCTGCTGAATTGCAAAACTATGTTCGGCAAAGTATTATTCCTCAATACGCTAACTTTGATAAAGCGCATCAAATCGATCATGTAGAAAAGGTAATTGAGGAAAGTCTGAAATTAGCGACGTATTATGAAGTCGATTATTCGATGGTTTATGTCATTGCTGCTTATCATGACCTGGGGTTGTATGAAGGACGTGAATTTCATCATATAACCTCCGGCAAAGTATTGTTAGCCGACGAAACTTTGCGGCGTTGGTTTACGGATGAACAGCTGTTGCAGATGAAAGAGGCGATAGAAGATCATCGGGCTTCTAATAAACAGGCTCCCAGAACAATCTATGGAATGATTGTTGCCGAGGCTGACCGAATTATTGATCCCGAAGTTACTTTACGCCGTACCGTACAATATGGGCTGTCTCATTATCCGGAGATGGATAAAGAAGAGCAATATGCCCGTTTTCGGAAACATCTAACTGAAAAATATGCAGAAGGAGGGTATCTGACGTTATGGATACCCCAATCGGATAATGCCGGACGGTTGGCAGAACTTCGTCAACTAATTGCGGATGAAAAAAAACTTTGTAGAGTTTTTAATAAAATCTATGAAGAAGAGAATAATACAGTTTTGTGAAATATAGCTATTAGCTTGCGTTCGATTCATTTTTTATTTTTATCTTTGTCATATTAAGGATTGCAATACGATAGACAATGGAAGAATATATTACTCGATTTTCAACATATCTTTTTTGGGATGTCAATAAAGATGATTTGGATATGGAGAAGCATTCACAATATATAATAAAGAGAGTGCTTGAATATGGTATGTTGCAAGATTGGAATATTGTAAAACAATATTATGGACTTGGGAGGATCGTCGAAATAGCTAAAGGGTTTCGTGAATTGGAGCCTCGGGCTTTAGCTTATCTTTCTGCCATTTCACAAACTCCTAAAGAACAATTTAGATGTTACACTTATCAACGGTCGAATCTACAACACTGGAACTTTTAAAAAAGTTGCAACAGTTGCCTGTACTTTGTAATACTCGTCTAGTCGGTGGTACTGCATTAGCTTTGCAATTAGGACATCGAAAGTCGGTCGATTTGGATTTTTTTGGTCAGATTAATGTAGATTCTCAAGATTTGAAGGAAGCTTTGCGAACACTTGGGACACTGACTATCTTAAATGATTCTAAGAATATACACATTTACGTATTGAATGAGGTTAAAATAGATATCGTGAACTATACTTATCCTTGGCTTGATGATGTCGTATATAAAGATGGGATACGTTTGGCAAGTCCTAGAGATATTGCGGCAATGAAAATTACTGCTATTGAAGGGAGAGGTACTAAAAAAGATTTTGTAGATATTTACTTTTTGTTGAAAAAGTATTCATTGAAAAATCTATTGGATTTCTATTCTCAAAAATATCCTGACTCATCTTCTTTTATGGCTATGAAAAGTTTAGCTTATTTTGAAGATGCGGAGGAGGAACCAATGCCTTATATGTTTGTGGATGTATCTTGGGACGAAATTAAAAAGTCTATTTTGTCTCGTTTATAATAGTATATGAGATAAGTTACTATTCATGATGATACGGCCCTCCATTCAATATCGTCATTGCCCGATAAATCTGCTCCACGAATATCAACCGAATCATTTGATGAGAAAAAGTCATCTTCGACATTGAAATCTTTTCGTGTGCTGCCTGATACACTTTTTCTGAAAAGCCATAAGGGCCTCCGATAATAAAAACGAGTCGTTTATTCACCGTATTCATTTTCCGTTTCATATATTCGGCAAACTCAAGAGAGCGCATTTCTTTTCCGTGTTCATCGAGCAGCACCACGACGTCACCCGGTTGAAGAGCTTTCAGTATCAGTTCTCCTTCCTTTTCTTTCTGTACTTCCATTGAAAGACTCTTGGTGTTTTTCAGTTCGGGAATCACTTCCATATCAAAAGTGATATAGCGTTTGGTGCGCTGGATATAGTCGTTGATGGCAGTGATATAGTGTTGTTCTACGGTTCGTCCTACGACGAGCAGGGTTGTTTTCATACGTCTACAATTCTGATTATTGCACAAAAATAGGCATTTTTTATGTTATTCTGCAATTAATGCTTACCTTTGCCTATCATTAGTTGAAAGTTTAAGCCTTTAAACTTCAACTTAAAAGCTTGTAATTATGAAAAAACGAGTGCTCGTAGGAATGACCGCATTGCTTCTTTCCCTCTCGTTGCTAATGGCGCAAGAGATACCGGCAGGAGTGATTACGGCATTTAAAAGAGGAAGCTCGCAAGAGCTAAGTAAGTATATGGGGGACAAGGTAAACCTGGTGCTCCAAGGTCGCTCGACAAACGTTGACAAACAGAAAGCAACAGCTGCGATGCAGGAATTCTTTACGGAGAATAAAGTCAGCGGATTTAATGTGAACCATCAGGGAAAACGGGACGAATCAAGTTTCGTTATCGGCACGTTGGCTACTACTAATGGAAACTTTCGTGTGAACTGTTTCCTGAAGAAAGTGCAGAATCAATATTTAATACATCAAATAAGAATTGACAAGATCAATGAATAAGGAAAAAGAACTGATCGACAAGTTGATCGATCTTGCTTTTGCAGAAGATATAGGTGATGGTGATCATACCACCCTTTCATGTATTCCCGCTACGGCAATGGGAAAATCAAAATTGCTTATCAAAGAAGCCGGTGTACTGGCAGGTATCGAAGTTGCCAAAGAAATTTTCAATCGCTTCGACCCCACTATGAAAGTGGAAGTGTTCATCAACGATGGAACAGAAGTGAAACCGGGCGACGTAGCAATGGTAGTGGAAGGAAAAGTGCAATCTTTGCTTCAGACCGAACGCCTAATGTTGAACGTGATGCAGCGTATGAGCGGCATCGCAACCATGACCCGCAAATATGCAAAGGTATTGGAAGGAACAAATACCCGTGTGCTCGACACCCGTAAGACAACTCCCGGTATGCGCATCCTCGAAAAAATGGCAGTGAAAATCGGTGGTGGAGTAAACCATCGTATTGGTTTGTTCGACATGATTCTTCTGAAAGACAACCACGTAGACTTTGCCGGAGGTATTGACAAAGCCATCACTCGCGCCAAAGAATATTGCAAGGAAAAAGGCAAAGACCTGAAAATAGAAATAGAAGTCCGCAGCTTCGACGAACTGCAACAAGTTCTTGACCTCGGCGGAGTGGATCGTATCATGTTTGATAACTTCACTCCCGAGATGACTAAGAAAGCAGTGGAGATGGTAGCAGGCAAATACGAAACCGAATCTTCGGGCGGCATTACTTTTGATACCCTCCGTGACTATGCCGAATGTGGCGTAGACTTCATCTCGGTAGGGGCTTTGACTCATTCAGTGAAAGGACTGGATATGAGTTTCAAAGCGTGCTGATTTTTTTTCACCACAGAGGACGCAGAGTACACAGAGGTTTTAAACTTACTTTATAGGAAGAATTTCCTATCATTGTTCCTCTGTGTACTCTGCGTCCTCTGTGGTGAACACTCTTCTATTCTTTAACTTCTTTTAGCAATATTCCTTGCAGCATTCCTCAAACTCTTGCGTCTAATGAGTAAAACGACGCAGACATACGTTCGATTTTAAAAAAAAGTAATTGACTTTGGAAAACGAGATAGAACTGATAAAGGGCTGTCGGGCAGGAAAGGATTCAGCCCGAAAGGAACTTTACACCCTCTATTCCAAACGGATGCTGGCGGTATGTTTCCGCTATACGGGCGATATGGATGCGGCGCACGATGTACTGCATGACGGTTTCATCAAGATTTTTACCAACTTCTCGTTCCGGGGCGAGTCTTCGCTCTGTACATGGATCACCCGGGTGATGGTTACTCAATCACTCGATTTCCTGCGGCGGGAGAAACGAGTCAGCCAGTTGGTAGTGCATGAAGAGCAGCTTCCCGATATACCGGATATATCGGACTCGGGAGGAGGGGCTGGAATCTCCGAAGAGCAATTGATGGCTTTTATTGCCGAATTGCCGGATGGTTGCCGAACCGTTTTCAACCTTTATGTGTTTGAAGAGAAATCGCACAAGGAGATAGCCAAGATGCTTCACATTAAAGAACATTCGTCTACTTCGCAGTTGCACCGGGCCAAGTATTTGTTAGCAAAAAGAATTAAAGAGTATAGGAATCATGAAGAAAGAAAATGATGAAATAACCGATCTGTTTCGCACGCGTCTCGCTGATGCAGGGATGAATGTACGGGATGGCTTTTGGGAAGAGCTCTCGCAGGAAATACCTGTGGCTTGCCAGCATCGTCGTCGGATTCTGCTCTTCCGTGTGGCGGCTGCGGCATCTGTATTGCTCGTTTTGGCGGCCTCGTCGGCTACTTTCTTGTATTTCTCTCCCAAAGAAGAAATGGAAGAAGCATTTACAAAGATAGCCGTGACAAATGGAGGACAGATGGATGGAGATGGAATACGCGTCAATCAGTTACCGTTGCCGGTAGAACCGGTGTTGCCGAAACCGGCTCCAAAGTCTTACGGTATGCTGTCACAATACACGGAGGAAGAAGATTCGCTTTCTATCACTTTCTCCATGTCGTTTTCTTTTTCCGCCACTACTTCTACGGGAAATGGCAACCGATATGGTAATCAAGGGAATAACGGCTTTTGGCAGGCAACAAACGGTGATACGGAATCATCTGTTGCTCCGGAAGAACAATCGAATGTGAATGTGGCTCAACCCGAAGCGGTGAAAAAGCATCGCTGGGCGATGAAAGTTCAGGTAGGCACGGCGCTTCCGGCTGATAATGGCACTTATAAAATGCCGGTTTCCGCAGGGGTAACGGTAGAGCGTAAACTAAACGAATCTCTCGGAATAGAAACCGGATTACTTTATTCAAACCTTCGTTCGGCGGGACAGCATTTGCACTATCTGGGTATTCCCGTTAAAGTAAATGTAACCCTGGTGGATACGAAGAAAATAGACCTTTACGCCACCGTAGGAGGAATAGCCGATAAATGTATCGCCGGCGCGCCGGACAACAGTTTTAAAGAAGAACCTATCCAACTGGCAGTGACTGCCGGCATTGGAATCAATTATAAGATTAATGACCGACTTGCTGTTTTTGCCGAACCCGGAGTTTCGCATCATTTCAAAACAGATTCGAAACTGGCTACGGTACGAACGAAACGGCCGACTAATTTTAATTTACTTTGCGGACTTCGCATGACGTATTAATCCTTATGAAAATGAAAAAAACACTACTAATGCTGTGGATGGCTGTTTGCCTGATCGTATCTTTTACAGGATGCACCAGCGAAGAAATGGATTATAACAATCCGGATGTTGCCCTTTTTGTGAAACAATTGAAGTCGGGTACGTACAAGATGAAAAATGATAAAGGGGTGGTGGAGGTCCCTCATTTTACGGAAGAGGACATCCCCGAACTTTTAAAATATGCAGAAGATCTGACCATTATTCCTTCTTTTCCGTCGGTTTATAATATGAACAACGGTAAGATTCGGTTGGGCGAGTGTATGCTTTGGGTGATTGAGTCTATCCGCCAGGGCACACCTCCGTCATTAGGTTGCAAAATGGTATTGGCGAATGCCGAAAATTATGAAGCAATCTATTTTCTGACTGATGAGGAGGTGCTCGATGCAGCCGCTTGTTATCGTAGTTGGTGGGAAGAGCGCCAATATCCGAAAACAAGATGGACGATCGATCCGTGCTACGATGAGCCGCTTTGTGGATCGGGTTATCGTTGGTGGTAACAAAGGAGGAGCTTTCGGAAAGTAAAAAATAGGAAACATTCATGTGGGAACGTTTGTTTGTATCAGTAGTCTTATGCTGCTGACAGGGGATTATTACGCTCAAAAGACCGCTTCTCGTAGGAGAATATAGGTGGTAACGTAAGGGAGAAACGTATGTGCATTAGTGTATATGAAGTGCTCCAAAATAACAGGTAATGAAAGAGGATAGAGGATGGATAGATTGAAACGGTTTATTGCAACGATGGTACTGTGCCTGACGGCTTTATTTGCATATTCGCAAGTATGGACGGCGCAAGACTCTTTGCATTTGAAGAAATTGCTGGAGAGTGACCAGGAGTTGCATTTGAATATGGATGCTGTAAAGTCGATTGATTTCGGAACTGCGGTTGGTACTCCCCGAATGTCGGAGGAGAAAAGCTGGATGATGCCTGATGAATCGCTTCCTGAAGCATTGCCTAAACCGAAAGTGGTGTTGAGTTTGATGCCATATAAAGCGAATACCCGTTATAACTGGGACCCTATCTATCAGAAGAAGATAAAGATTGATAAAAACACTTGGCGGGGAGATCCTTTCTATGAGATACGCCATCAAAGATCCTACTCGAACTGGGCACGTAATCCGATGGCGAAAGGGGTGCGTAAATCTTTGGATGAGATACAGGCGAGTGGAGTACGTTTCCGGCAGTTGAGTGAACGTGCCAATGGAATGATGGTGAACACGGTAGTGATGGACGCACCTATTCCCTTGTTTGGTGGAAGCGGAGTGTATATCAATGGAGGAACGGTCGGTGGACTTGACCTGATGGCTGTCTTTACCAAAGAGTTCTGGAATAAGAAAGGCAGAGATAACCGCGCTCGTACATTGGAGGTTTTGAGAACTTATGGAGATTCTACAACTGTGTTGATAAATAAACCGATTGAACAGATTGCACGCTGAAGACGTTATAATGATGTGTTGATGTAACAATGTGTAATGTACTGACTTGAGAGCGTTTGTAATTGAATAATTAGTATATTTGTGTATTGTTATGTTGGCGCATTGTTATATAACTCTGTCGTTATCATTGGTATTTTGGCATATTAAAACATAGATAAATTAGGTTCTTCGTCAAATTTGGTGGTAAGTTTTTCTCCGCTCATTTAGCTAATTCAGTCAGTGCCTATATTTTCTTATGA
>NZ_JAJKHN010000051.1:0-47787 GCF_020982715.1 Bacteroides sp. 1_1_30 | reverse complement strand
AAAAACACACCAGCCACAAGCCCTGAAAGGGCGGAACTATATACAATTATGCCCTTTCAGGGCGCAAATTCAGATTGCCGTTTTTACGTAGGGCGTTGCCCTACGCTATATAATTAAGCCCTTTCAGGGCACTCCGCAAAATTATCATTTACCTCATTCTTGTATAGCAACAATCTTCGAAAAAGAATGGGTAAGATAACGTCCGTTCGATAAAAATCAGCAGATTTGTCAGCAATCAAACCTTATATGTCAGCAATCTGACCATCGTTTCAGCCGGATATTAGCATCTTTGCACCAAGCTTTACAAGTATAAAGCACATATTACGTTTAACCTTTAAAATGCTAAAACGATGAAAAAAGTAGCACTATTCCTATTTTTATCCGTTTGCTTCGCGCAACAATCCTGTTCGTCGGATTCTGTTGGAACGGAACCGGAGGAAAATCCACAAGACATTCTTTTTAAAGACGATTTCAACTTTTTCGACGAAAAAGTATGGACGAAAGAAACTCATGAACCCGGTTGGACCAATCAAGAGCTTCAGGCATACGATGCCGCCCATGTATCAGTAGGAAAGGACGGGGATAAATCGGTTCTGATTCTTACCGCCGAACGCAAAGGGAATAAAATCTACTCCGGCAGGATCAATTCAAAAGGGAAAAAGAGTTTCAAGTATCGCAAGATAGAAGCAAGCATCAAGCTTCCCAAGACTAACGGCGGACTGTGGCCTGCGTTCTGGATGATGGGAGATAACGACAAAGAATGGCCGGCATGCGGGGAGATTGATATTATGGAAATGGGAGAACAGAGCGGAATGGCTGCGGGCGATTCGGAAAAACAAGTGAACACCGCCATTCACTATGGCCCCAGCGCAGCGGCTCACGAACAGCAATACTACAAAGCCAATGTTGCCAACAGCCTGCAAGACGGCAATTATCACACCTACTCTCTGGATTGGGATGAAAACAGCCTGACAATATCCATCGACAACGTCAAGTTTCATACGTTCGACATTAGCTCGAACACATACTTCCACGACAACTTCTACATCCTGTTCAACCTCGCCGTGGGAGGTGCGTTTACAGGAATTACTAACATTAATAAACTGACGGGCCTGAAAGACGGTCAGAAAGTGAAGATGTACATCGACTGGGTGAAAATATTATAGGAATCTTAAATATACATGCTATGAATATGGAAAAATGTAAGTATCTACTATTTTGCGGAACACTCGCCCTTTGGATGGCGGGAGGTTTCCAGCAAGTGTATGCAGCAACGGAACCAAGTTCCCAGGCTATTCAACAACAAAGCAACAAGGTAACCGGAAAAGTGAGCGATGCCACAGGTCCCATCATTGGGGCTTCCGTAGTGGAGAAAGGAACTGCCAACGGAACGATTACCGATCTGGATGGAAATTTCAGTTTGAATGTAAAAACGGGAGCTACGCTCGTTGTCAGCTACGTGGGTTATAAATCCGAAGAAGTAAAAGCGGGAAGAGGTCCTTTGAACATCACCTTGAAAGAGGATGCCAAAGCATTGGATGAAGTGGTAGTCACCGCCCTTGGCATCAAGAGAGAGCGCAAAGCGTTGGGCTACGGCATTGATGAAGTGAAAGGTGAAGCCTTGACCAAAGCGAAAGAGACGAATCTTATCAACTCCATGGCAGGACGTGTGCCGGGCTTGGTAGTCAGCCAGACCGCCGGTGGTCCTTCCGGTTCTACGCGCGTTATTCTGCGAGGCAGTACCGAAATGACCGGCAATAACCAACCTCTTTATGTAGTGGACGGCGTACCTTTGGACAACACTAATTTCGGCAGTGCCGGCACAAACGGAGGCTTCGACTTGGGCGACGGTATTTCGAGCATCAATGCCGATGACGTAGAAAACATGTCGGTATTGAAAGGCCCTGCGGCATCCGCACTTTATGGTAGCCGTGCCAGCCACGGTGTTATCTTGATTACAACCAAGCGAGCCAACAAGGATAAAATCAGCGTGGAATATAACGGAACACTGACTTTCGATACCCAACTTGCCAAATGGGACGAAGTGCAACAGATATACGGTATGGGAAGCAATGGTACTTATAGCTATGATGCCATATCCAACACAAACAAAAGTTGGGGCCCAAAAGCGGACGGTTCAAACATGCTGAAGTATTTCGACGGCGTGGAACGCCCTTTCCTCATTGTCCCCGACAATACGTCCAACTTCTTCCGCACGGGTATCACCGCCACCAACTCCGCCATCATAGGTGTGAACAGCGGAAAAACCGGAATTCGCTTTACCTATACGGACATGCGCAATAAAGACATTGTTCCCCAGACACACATGAGCCGTGACATTTTCAACCTGCGCGCCAATACGTCTGCAGGAAAGGTAGACTTGGATTTCAGCGTCAACTATACACGGGAAGACGTGAAGAACCGTCCGGCTCTGGGCGACAGCAAGTCCAATATCGGTAAAAACCTGATGACCCTTGCCACCACCTACGACCAGGAATGGTTGCAAACCTATCAAACTGCCGACGGCGAATATTCCAACTGGAACGGTATGGATCCCTACAACGTGAATCCATACTGGGATATCTATAAGAACTTCAATAAATCCAAAAAAGATTTGTTCCGCATGAACGGCAAGGCCGTATGGAACATCGACCCACATCTGAAACTTCAAGCAACATTGGGCGCCGAACTCAACTGGTTCACGTTCGATGATTACAAAGCACCTACCACTCCCGGATTCGAAGCCGGAAGACTTCAAAACAGTGCTTTCCGCAACCGCATGTACAACTTTGAAGTGTTGGCTCTCTACAACAACCATTGGGGTGATTTCGATTTCAACGCTACGTTAGGCGGCAATGTATATAAGGTGAACAACCAGACCACCGTTACCACCGCTCAAGACATGAAGATACGCGATGTCCCTTCATTGACGAGCTTCAACGAGATCAGTGTAGTGCCCGGCAGTTACCGCAAGCAGATTAATTCGGTTTACGGAGCAGTGAACGTGGGATGGAAACACATGCTTTACCTCGATGCTACGTTGCGTGGCGACCAATCGTCTACCCTTCCCACTGGCAACAACATGTATATGTATCCTTCTTTCTCCGGCAGCTTTGTATTCTCCGAGCTGACAAAACTGGGCGACCTCCTGCCTTACGGAAAGGTGCGTATGTCATGGGCGCAAGTAGGTAGCGATACCGATCCTTATCAATTGGGACTCGTCTATACGAAATCCAAATATGCTTATCCCGGATATACCATCGGATATATCGATAACGGAACCATCCCCAACAAAGACTTGAAACCAACCAAAACAAACTCCGTGGAAATGGGATTGGAATTGAAATTCCTGAAGAACCGTATCGGACTGGATTTCACCTACTATTCTCAAATCAGTAAAAACCAGATTATGGGAATGGCAAGTTCCTGGACAACCGGTTACAACTATCGCTTGATTAATGCCGGCAAGATAGAAAACAAAGGTATTGAGATTGCCCTTAGCACACGACCGATTCAAACACGCGATTTTTCCTGGGACATTAATCTGAACTTCTCCAAAAACAGCAACAAAGTAAAAGAACTGGATGGCGAATCGGATATGTTTGAACTGGAAAAAGCATCTTGGCTCGACGTTCAGGTAGCCGCTAAGGTAGGCGAGAACTTTGGTTCTATTGTAGGCCCGGACTTCCAACGGAACGAAAAGGGAGATATTCTGATTGACCCGCAAACCGGTCTGCCGCAATATGACAAGAGCAACCACGTATTGGGTAATGCCTCTTGGGACTGGACAGGTGGATTGCTCACCAACTTTACCTACAAGAATCTTTCGCTGGTAGCGGTATTCGATGTGAAAGTAGGTGCCGACCTCTATTCTATGTCTGCCCGTGCTGCTTACGAATCGGGTAAAAGTCCGGAGACACTGGCAGGACGCGACGCCTGGTATCGCTCGGAAGAAGAAAGATTGGCAGCCGGCATTGCGAAAGGAGCCGATAACTGGAAGCCGACAGGCGGATTCGTTGCTCCGGGTGTCATCGACAACGGTGATGGAACATATCGTCCCAACGACATCTACATCAATCCGGAAGACTACTGGATGAGCGTTTGCCGTAATGCACCTTCTATGTTTATTTACGACAACTCATACGTGAAATGCCGTGAACTGACGTTGAGTTACAATGTACCCAAATCCTGGCTGAAGAATGTAGTAAGCGGACTGACCGTTTCGTTCGTTGCCCGCAATCCGTTCATCGTATGGAAGAATATCCCGAATATCGACCCGGATTCCAACTACAACAATACCACCGGTATGGGACTTGAATACGGTTCGTTGCCTTCACGCAGAAGCTATGGTTTTAATGTAAATGTGAAATTCTAAAAAGATATATCATGAGACAATCTAAATACATCACAATCATCACGATGGCATGTGCCCTGTTTTTCGCTTCTTGCAGCGATGAATACATGGAAAACATGAATACCGACCCTTCCAAGGCCGCTACCATCGACCCGAATGCGCAGCTCACCACTGCCCAACTGCAAACGTACGGAGACCTTAGTATGATGGAAATCTACCGTAACTACCATTATGCATTCACCCAACAACTGATGGGATGTTGGAACACCACCAACTACGGTGGACGCCATACGCTAGACAATAATGAAATGAGCCGTATCTGGACATCGTTCTACACTCAATCCCTGAAGAATATCATTGATGCTCAATATCGCACAGCCGAAGATGCAGAGAAAGTGAACATCAACTCTGTGCTCCGCATTTATCGGGTTTATCTTATGTCTATCATCACCGACACTTACGGAGACGCTCCTTTCAGTGAAGCCGGCCTGGGATTCCTCGAAGGAAAGTTCAATCCGAAGTATGACAAACAGGAAGATATTTACAACGCTTTCTTTCTGGAGCTGGAAGATGCCATCAATAAAATCGATCCGACCAAAGATAAAGTGACAGGTGACCTCATCTATGCCGGTGACGTAACTAAATGGCAACAACTGGCAAACTCGCTTCGCCTACGTTTTGCCATGCGAATCTCCAATGTCAATCCTACAAAGGCACAAACGGAATTTGAAAATGCTTTAGCTGCCAATGGGGGTGTGATAACGGACGCCTCAAGCGATGCGCTTATCAAATACATGACAATCGCATTTAGTTTCGGACAAGAAGCTTACTCTGATTATCGCGGAAATTCATTGTCACAGTTATTGTTCGGCAACGACCCCGCTAATAATCCAAGTTACCTCTGTTCCACTTTCTTTAATCAGTTATACAATTCCGGTGATCCTCGTACATTCAAAATTTCCCGTTGTTATTATGACGGGCTGATGAGTGCCACCAGTCCCGACAATCGTGTCGACATCACCCAGGAGATGATTGAAAAAGGGATTGATTTCAGTCCGCGCGACCCGGGTTCCTACTCGTGGGAGCCATGGCCTACAGGATACGACAGCGATATTTGTAAGGAATTAGCCGTTAACAACCCTTCTGTTACAGCAACCATGGCTCGTGAAGTGGAACCCAAACTTGCCAATAATTTCCTAAAAAGCGACAATCCGGGCGTAGTGATGACCTCTGCAGAAGTGAAGTTCCTGATGGCAGAAGCTACCGTGAAAAAATGGAATGTCGGCAGTGTGTCGGCAGAAGATCTTTACAAGCAAGGAGTGCGTGCAGCTATGGATTTCCTGACAGACAACTACGGTTGCACGGCTACTACTGATGCAGAGTTTGATGCATTCATTCAAGGTAGAGGGACGTTCGGACATACGGACAATCAGAAACTTGAAGCTATCAATACACAGGCCTGGATTCTTCACTTCACCAATCCTGCCGAATGTTGGGCAAACGTGCGTCGTTCCGGTTATCCGAAGTTGAAATCACCGGCAGAATATGGGTTCGGACAATACCTCACCGGTGGAACGGAAATTCCGGTACGTCTCTGCTATCCTGTATTGGAATCTTCCTATAATAAGAAGAGCTACAACGAAGCCATCGAGCGCATGGGAGGAACAGACAATTGGCACAGCCTTCTGTGGTGGGATACTGAAAACTAACTATTAAACAATCATCCATTATGAAAAAGATATATATTGCACTATTTGCCCTACTCGCTGTAGGCTCCACATTTACTGCATGCACCGAGGAAGAACCGTTCGCTACGGTGACGGAAAATGATGATCCGCATATCCTTGCCCCGGTATTCCCTGACAGAACGAACGGCCAATTGGCTACATTCGCCAACATCAGCCGGGATGCGAACTTATCCATCGCGCTGACCGTGACTCCGAAAGATTACACCACAGTAACCTGGTTCATTGATGGACAGGAAGTAGAATCGGGTACCGACTCCGACAAAGAAATCAACCGTAGTCTGAAAGCCGGTACGTATAATTTGAAAATAGAAGTGGAAACTGTGAAAGGGAAGAAGACTTCCCGTGAAGGATTGGTGGTGGTCAATCCATTGGCTGATGACCCTCAATCTAAAGAAGTAGCTTTTGAGAGAATTGTATCTCCCGGTAAGACTGCCCGTTTATATGGCAGTAATTTACAGAACGTAACAGCCATCCTCTTGGGAGGAAACACGATCACCAATCCTACTTATGTTGAATCGGAAGACGAGAACTATCTGGAATACATCGTTCCGACAGGCGTAAGCGAAGGCGATTACCGTATCGTTCTGCAAGATGCCGCCGGCAATGAATATGGAGCCGACATGGTGAAAGTGACCAATACTTCCCTTGTCATTTCGGGGGCTAACCGGGCTACTGCCAACGTGGACTGGACCATTTCCGGTATCAATCTTGAAAACATCGCTTCTCTAACTATCGGCGGACAGACGGTGTCTCAATTCAGCAATCAATCTTCTACGGAAGTTACGCTGACTTGTCCGGATTTGTCTGATGGAAGCTATACGCTGACAGGCAAAACCCGTAGCGGAGAGGCTGTGCAGTTCTTGAACGACAATGCTACGACTACCGAACAGACTGTGACCGTATCTACCGAAATAACACTTTGGTCAGGACACCATTACGTTTCGTGGGATAAGCCGGACGGTGACCCCAACAAGAGTTTCGGTCTGATTCCAAAAGATGTGTTTGCCGGTATCACAGCCGGATCAACACTGAAAGTAGTCTACTCCATAGAACCTACTGCCGAATATCATCAGATGCAACTTGCCACAGGTTGGTGGACTGGCCTGGCAGATAAGATAGAATTTTCGGAAAACGGTGAATACACACTGGTACTGACACAAGAGATACTGAATAAGATTCAAACTGAAGACGGATTCTTATGTACGGGTCATGGCTATTATGTAGACCTGGTAACCGTGAAATAATGTTCCTAAGTAAGTTTAAAAATCATTCATACCATAAGTATCTGTCATTCTTCGGGTTAAATCCCTCTGAATGACAGATTACATAAACGATGCTACTTAAAAACAAATCATAATGAAACTAAGAAATATTATATTAATGACCGCATCTATCGCAATGACTGCCTGTTCCAAACAGGCAGTTCCCACTGCCATTCCTGAAGACGCAAAAATAGAACAACAAGTGGAAGAGCTTCTATCAAAAATGGATCTTGACGCCAAGATAGGGCAAATGACCGAGCTTGCTATTGATGTATTAGGAGAGACGATAAATGGAGAATTCCAATTGGACGAGGCAAAACTCCACAAAGCGATTGCTGAATACAAGGTAGGTTCGTTTCTCAATGCTCCCGGCCCGGTAGCACAAAGCCCTGAAAAGTGGAACGAGATTATCGGTCGAATACAAGAACTGTCGATGACGGAGATTGGTATTCCATGTATCTACGGTCTGGATCAGAATCATGGTACTACCTATACATTGGGCGGCACACTCTTTCCTCAAAATATCAATATGGGTGCTGCCTTCAATCCGGATTTGACCTACGAAGCGGCACGTGTAACAGCTTATGAGACAAGGGCTAGCAATTGTCCCTGGACATACTCCCCCACCGTCGATATGGCACGCGATCCCCGTTGGCCACGTGTATGGGAAAATTATGGAGAAGACTGTTTAGTCAATGCCATTATGGGCAGCACTGCTGTCCGAGGCTTCCAAGGAGATGATCCTAACCATATTCCCGCCGACCGAATCGCCACCTCCGTGAAACATTACATGGGATACAGCATGCCACGTACCGGTAAAGACCGCACACCGGCTTATATATCGGTTTCCGAACTGCGTGAGAAATGTTTTGCACCGTTCAAGGCTTGTGTGGAAGCAGGTGCACTGACTATAATGGTCAACAGTGGTTCCATCAACGGAAAGCCTGTGCACGCCGACCGCGAACTCCTTACACAATGGCTAAAAGAAGACTTAGGATGGGACGGAATGTTAATCACCGACTGGGCGGACATCAACAATCTTTATACCCGCGAACATGTGGCGGAAAACAAGAAAGAAGCCATCGAAATGGCAATCAATGCAGGTATAGACATGGCTATGGAACCGTATGATCTCAATTATTGTACACTACTAAAAGAGTTAGTGCAAGAGAAGAAAGTGCCTATGAGCCGTATTGACGATGCCGTCCGCCGGGTGCTTAGACTTAAATTCCGTCTGGGTCTGTTCGATCATCCGAACACTTTATTGAAAGATTATCCTCTCTTCGGCAGCAAGGAGCATGCACTTATCGCACTTCATGCAGCCGAAGAATCGGAAGTATTGCTAAAAAATAAAGATAATATTCTTCCGCTTCCTCAAGGGAAAAAGCTACTGGTAACCGGTCCGAACGCCAACTCTATGCGTTGCTTGAACGGCGGTTGGAGCTATTCATGGCAAGGACATCTGACCGACAGATTTGCCGACAAATATAACACCATTTACGAAGCAATCTGCAACAAATTCGGAGCCGATCATGTCCGTCTGGAACAGGGCGTAACCTACAAACCCGAAGGTGCTTACATGGAAGAAAATGAACCGGAAATTGAGAAAGCTGTGGCTGCCGCCCGCAACGTGGATATTATTATCGCCTGCATCGGTGAAAATTCATATTGCGAAACACCCGGTAATCTTTCCGAACTTGCCATCTCTGCCAACCAAAGCAAACTGGTAAAGGTACTTGCCGCTACAGGAAAACCGATCATCCTGATACTCAATGAGGGTCGTCCCCGCATTATCAACGAGTTGGAGCCATTGGCTGATGCTGTTATTGACATTCTATTACCCGGAAACTATGGTGGCGATGCATTAGCGAACATTCTGGCAGGAGACGTGAACCCCAGCGCTAAGATGCCTTACACATATCCGCGACACGAAGCAGCACTGACTACCTACGATTATCGGGTGAGTGAAGAGATGGACAAAATGGAAGGAGCTTATGACTACAATGCAGTAGTCTCCGTTCAATGGCCTTTCGGATACGGATTGAGCTACACCACTTTCGAATACAGCAACTTCCAAACGGACAAATCTTCGTTTACCACAGGAGATGATTTGCACTTTTCCATAGATGTAACTAATACCGGTAAATATGCCGGAAAAGAAGTTGTCATGCTATTCAGCAGTGATCTTGTGGCTTCGCTTACTCCCGAAAACCGCCGGTTACGAGCTTTCAAAAAGGTGGAACTGCAACCGGGCGAAACCCAAACTGTCACTCTATCCATCAAAGGCAGCGACTTGGCTTTTGTCAATTCCGACGGGCAATGGGTACTGGAACAAGGAGATTTCCGTATGCAATGCGGAAATCAAGTATTGACTATTACTTATAAGTAGGCATTTATAAGTAGGTATTTATAAATAAATGCGCATTATTAATATATACACTCCAGACAATAACTCTATGAGACACTGCGTTACTTTGTGGTGAACTCAAATTATCATCTAACCGGTTGAACAGCCGTTTGAGACTGTTCAACCAAATTTAAACAACCGCTCCTCTTGATCCAAACGACCGTATGTCTACAAAAAAAAGACAATCGTTTGAGTCCAAAGGAGCGGTTGTTTTTATCTGAAGGAAAGCGGCATTATTACAAAGGATATTCCTCAAAAGCATACAAAATGGTAGATAAATAACGTTCGCCTGTATCGGGTAATAATGCAACAATCATTTTCCCTGCATTTTCCGGTCGCTTCGCCAGTTCCGTAGCAGCATATACGGCTGCGCCTGAAGATATGCCTACCAACAAACCTTCCTGTTTGGCTAATTCACGACTCGTACGAATGGCATCGTCATTCTGCACCTGAATAATCTCATCTACGATAGAAGCCTTGTACGTTTTAGGAACAAACCCTGCACCGATTCCCTGAATCTTATGCGGACCTGGTTTTCCTCCCGAGAGTACCGGAGAATCAGAAGGTTCTACTGCCACGATCTTTATACTCGGATCACGCATCTTCAGCGCTTCCCCTACACCGCTAACTGTCCCGCCAGTACCTACTCCGGCCACAAAGATATCGACTTTCCCCTCGGTATCTCTCCATATTTCCAGACCGGTAGTCCGTAAATGCATGGCGGGGTTAGCAGGATTCTCAAATTGTTGTAAGATGACTGCCCCCGGAGTGACCGCTTTCAGTTCTTCAGCTTTGGCAATGGCTCCTTTCATACCATCTGCACCAGGAGTCAATACTAATTCCGCACCTAAAGCTTTCAGAAGATTACGCCGTTCGATACTCATGGTATCGGGCATCGTCAGAATCAGTTTATAGCCTTTAGCAGCTGAAACAAAAGCCAATCCCACACCGGTATTTCCACTGGTCGGTTCAATGATAGTTGCTCCGGGATGCAAAATTCCTTTCGTTTCTGCATCCTCAATCATAGCCAATGCTATGCGGTCCTTCACGCTTCCTGCCGGATTGAAAGACTCAATCTTTACAATCAGACGAGCTTTCAGGTCGTTACTTGTATTATAGTTACTAAGTTCCAATAACGGAGTATTACCTACCAAATCCGTCAATTTTCTTGCTATCTTTTCCATATATATCTGTTTTAAATTTCTCTTGTTTTAATATATGACAAAGATAGTGCGGATTCTGTTCAGGGTAAATACCATATATGTGGTAAATTCATACCACATATATCTGACTTCCTGCCAGAACAATATATCATTTGAATCTCTTCACATAATCTGCAATCAGACGACATGCCGGACCGAGTACTTGACCATGATCGAATCCTTGCATTTCGTACAAAGTCACTTTCTTGTTACCTATACTTTTCAAGACAGCTTCCAGCAACGCATTTTCTTCATATCTTGCCGCCATCTCCAGATGCTTGTCCCCCGTAATCAACACGAGAGGAGCTGTTTCCTTACGAGCCTTATTTACCGGAGCATACTCATCAACCACCGGAATACCGTCAGGCAAACCGCGTTCCTTACGAATAGTGAAATGTGTCACCGTCTGACCACTCACCGGAAGATAAGCAGCTACACTATCGGCATCTGCTCCGTATGCTGCCATGTACTTTTTATCCATTGCCAGAATCAACGAAAGATAACCTCCCGCAGAATGACCGGAAACAAAAATGTGATCCTTACGACCACCATACTTCTCAATATTCTTGAAAACCCATGCCACAGCTTCAGCTGCATCTTCGATGTAAGCCGGATTCTTTGCTTTCGGACTCAAACGGTAATTCACCGCCACTACTGCAAACCCTTGTTCTCTCAATTCTTTGGGAATAAATTTATTTCCACCTTCCATACCACCGCCATGAAACCAAACGATAGTTGAGAAATCCTTCTTGTTTTCAGGATAATAAATATCCAGTTTACAACGCTCCTGACGATAGGTGTCCGTTTCGGAACCAGAGACATAAGATATATCTTTATCGGTGCGATAAACATTTTGTGCTTGAGCAATGCAAGTAACAAGCAAAAAGAGAAGAGAAAAAATCTTTTTCATGGTTTTATTTATTTTATATTCATCTATTAGTACTATTCTTAAAAATTACTTTAGAGTTAATGATGTCATGTTCATCAATATATAATTCAGGATTCTCACCCGAGCTTTCCACCAAAGCTTCAATTGTGATACACTCATCCGGCAACCACTGTTTAAAATGTAACATATTATCTCTCAACTCTACCATATTATTGTCCGTAGCTGATAATTGAATCATCTTTTTTACATTTTTCGTATATAATGGAAGTCCGCCCCCTTTAGCCACTAAAGAAGATTGGGCACCTTCACCAATAATATTTCTATTTCCCGTATTCTCTAACGTATAACATATTCTCCAAAGATTTTCAACCGGTATCGTATCTTCATACTGTACAAAGACAGTAATTCCAGGTATTTTAGGTTTTTGCGTCAGCAATGTACTCTCTGTACAGCAGATTGTCACTCTGACTTTTTCCTTCGAGAAATATGAAAGCAAAGTAACTACTCCTCCTAAAATTGTGACTATTGTAACTATAACTTCTATCATACACCTGTGTCTTTTTTTTCATAATTACTATTCTTTAGTCAGCTCCCTCAATCGCCATGCACAATCTTTAAATTGCTTATCAATACACTTTAACCGCTCTTCCAATTCATCTATTCTTTGTAAAGCAACTTTTACATCAATCTCCTTTCTCTCAATCTTATCCTCTACATACTTAATTACTTTCAAATCGTACTTGTTATGCCGTATCTCATCCTGCGTAGCGATATAGAACGAACAACCTTTTTTTTCTCTCCCCATCTCTTCTCCGGCAAGAAACTTTTTATATGTATTCGAAAGCTGTTCCAGCATTTTATCAGAAAGTTTACAAAGTCCTTTATTCGAAATATACCCCTTCCGTGCGTCAACAAATAAAGTTTGCGTCCTCATTCTTTCCTTTCTGAATACAAGAATTGCCGTAGAGATAGCCGCTCCATAAAATAGATTCGGCGGCAATTCAATAACTGCCTCAAGTAAATTATGTTCAATAATCTGCTCTCGTATCTTACTTTCAGTATTTCGGAACAAAACGCCTACCGGTACTACTACAACAGCTTGTCCGTCATTCCGCAAACTTGCCAAAATATGACTTATATACGCCCATGTAACCTGACTTTTAGGAGGAATGCCATATTTAAAGCGTTTGTAAAAATCACTATAAGCCTCTTCGGCTGCCCACTTATCCGCAAATGGAGGCACAGAGACAACAATATCAAACTTTCTTAGCCCTCCATGATCCAACAATTTAGGATTACTAAGACTATCTCCCCAAAGAAAAGTCGCACCCTTGAAGCCATTCAGCATCAGATTCATTTTTGTCAATGCATACAAATTCCAATTCACTTCTTGCCCATAGAGCTCAGTACCTCTGATCCCCATTTTTTTACCGACCTCAACCAACAGAGTACCACTACCGGATGCCGGATCGCACAAACAAGCATTTTTTCTATCGCCATCTATTAGTTTCGTGATCAAACTAACTACCTCTGTAGGAGTAAGCACATTATTTATCTTTTTACCTGCTTCTTCAGCAAATATATATAACAACTGATTATATAAATCACCAACGTCTATCAACTGCCCGGTAGCATTAGTCAGCCTGATTTCTTGAAAAAGCAAAAGAAGCTCACGCAACTTGATCGATCTCGCGTTCATATCTCCTAATATATTACTTTCGAAATCAATAGCTTTATTGATTTCATAACCTTCAGTAACCAAAGCGTTCACCTGCTCCAGTTCATAAAGAGCCATATTTATCAATCTGCCAAGTTCCGGTGAATCAAGTTCTTTACATAGATAATCGAAAGAACTGCGCTCGGACACTAACAAACGTAAAGCAGGGCTATTATCATCTTGTTGAAAAGAATTATTTGATTTATAGTACTCACTTGCAGATTTCAAAAATAGCAGAGCCAATACATAATCCCTGCACTGATCGGCAGAAATCGTTCCACCCAAAATTTGCCGTGCTTTACTTACGATATAATATGCTTTCTCTTTCATAATACAATCATTTTAAAGAATCCATCAACAACTGATCTTGCAAACTCTGTTTAAGTATATCAATTTCACTACGAATACATTCACCTTCTTTTCTCAACCGATCCATTTCTACAACAAGCCTTTGTACTTCTATAGATGGTATATCAAGCTGTATTTCCCCCATTACCGATTGAGGAATCACCTGAATACCTGTACCTACTGCTGCATTCTTCAACATACCAAGAATGGACGATGTATTTAAAAAACAACAAAGGAATTCCGGTAATATGTTACTAATGACGGGACGTATGATAATAAAAGATGAAGATGCTATAGTACTTCGTTCTGTCCCTTCATACTGTATGCAATAATTGGAGCCTCCTTTAGCCGCAAACAACAAATCTCCGTTTTTCAACCAATGCTTATCATTTATTCCTGTATTTATTACCGTAGCTATTTGAGTATAATCGAGTTTATTCTCCGAATTAACATCCTTTACCTGCAAATACCTGACCTCACCTTGTGAATCAGTTTTCATGTATATGCCGGATTGCATTATAGCTATATCCTTTAATGTTACTTTCTTATTCATTACCTTACCATTTCAAATAAAGACTCTACTTAAATAATCTGCCATGAATATCAGTAATACTATTTCTTGGCTATTACCTCAATTTTATAGATTGACCGCACAAATATATAGCTTTTTCTGATATTACCAAGCAATAGAAAGAAAATAAATCATAATCGACAAAACATATCTTACCTCCTCCATCTTTTCAGGTTTCGTCAAGTAGAAATCCTACTAAATACAAATCACGCAACTTGATATAAAATCAGAAGAACATAAATTACCTGCTTTTGACAAAACATACATCAATACCCCATTCAAATATCCCACCGTCTTCCCCTAGCATATTTAGTTTTAATATGCCTATAATAAACGACAATCTCCCACCCGAAAATATACCTCAAAGTATATTCCGGACAGGAGACCACCATAATAGACAAAACGAACTGTTTGTCCTTTTCTAAGGTTTTCTTTAAAATCCCTCTCTAAAGTTTCTTGATAGAGAAATCGGCAAAACGAATTTCTTCGTCACGCAACTGGTCTTGCCAGGTCCTATCTTCACCCAAATAGCGGTAGATACCCCATTTGGGACGAAGTCCCGTACAATCCGTACGCCACATATCCATCTTTTCAGAACTAAATTCCAAGAGAACTTTTCCGTCTTTTATGCGTGTGATGACTACTTCATACGAACCGTTCTCACCGAAACAGGCTTTTTCTTCTACTTCCACCCAGTTGCCGAGGAAGCCAGCAAGGTCTGTACTGGCAAGGGTAGTAGTGCTTCCGCCACGTTTGTCATAACGTACGCGCAGTTGTTGACCGCCTTTACTGCCGCTGTTGGAATAAGCAGTCAGGGTAATGAGTGGAGAACCGACGTCTGCCGTGCCCGATGAATTATCAATACCCTTCAACTGGTGGAGATGGGAGAATTTGGCTGTCGTCTGGAATCCTGTCGGCAAACAGAATTTCCAGCGAAACACCATAGTCTCTCCCTTTTGTCCGACAAGGCTTTTCGGAGACTTATTATCCGTCTTTATCTCATTACGCTGGCGGTCGGTGATGTTTGTCAGTCCGCGGTCATCATCTATCTCGGCATGAATAAAGAAAGCAAATACGTACTTATTTAGCTGGTTGTCATGCACCTGCTGAATATGTTGGAAGTGCTCTGTCTTATGTTCGCGCGAGGAGTCGGGAGCTTCGTGGTTATAGCCCGAACGTTTAATCAAGTCATACGTTTTTGCGCTATTACCGTCAGCGGTTAATGTGCCATCCACCGGTTGTTCCGGTTTCAGTTGTTCTTTCTCATCTATCACTTCCGACGAACTGTTGGAGCAGGCGATAAAGGCGAAAAGAGCTAAGAATAAAATTCCTTTTCTCATTTGGATTTATTTAATATGGTTAGTCAGGAAATCTACCGACTTGAAGAAAATCTCTTCCATCTTGTCCGAAGTCTTCGAACTTACGTTATGGTCATAGTATTCATACTTCAACAAGTCGCAGACTCCCCCTCTTTTCTTTAAAGCCGATGCGAACATTTCGCTCTGTTCACACTCTACCGTAACATCACACGTGCCACATACCAGCATGGAAGCAGGAACGTCCTTCTTTGGAATCAGATTTATGGGAGAGGCTTCACGAAGCACTTTCGGCTCTCTGTCACAGAAGTATGCAATACGCTGAGGGTCTTTTGTTTTCATGGTGATGGCAGCCTTTTCCAAGTTATATATTCCGGAATAGCCTACGAAAGCCTTTGTACCGGGAACAGTCATCGCAGCTACTGCTGCCAAGTGCGCACCGGCAGAAGTACCCAGGAAACCGAAGCAATCAGGGTTAATGTTCAGTTCTGCGGCATGCTCCTGTACATACTTCACTGCGTCCAGAATATCCTGGATAGAGACTTTCACCGTTGCATCGGATTGAGGTGCCAATGTATAAGAGACACGTACGCCTGTTATGCCTTTCTGTTTCGCCAAGTATTGGGATAAAGACCGGGACGAGCCGTTATTACCGCGCGCCCATCCACCACCGTGGATATAAACGACAAACGGGGCAGGCTTCTCTGTCTCAGCAAAGTCTACCGTGAGTATCAATTCGTAATCCTTATGTTTCTTGTAGACGATGTCCTTTGTAGTCACTCCTTTATAATCCTTGCTTTTCAAGCGGTCTGCCTGATAGGTATAGGGAACCATCACATCGGGAATGGTGTTCACATCAATAAACTTCGCATATTTCTTTGCATACAACAAGGCATAAGAACCGTCGTCGTTCCGCGTCATCTTCATGCCATAGCGGTTGGAGAACTGCTGTGGTTGAGATTCCTGCGCAAGGCAGAGAAGCGGCAGCATACACAAACAAAAAATCAGTTTCAGTTTCATGTTATCACTTTATATTAGGTACAGATAATCTTATTTCTTCTTCAAATTTTATTTCTTCTTTAAAACCAGATAAGGTATTGTTTCCACATCGGACGTACTGTATTTCAAACCGATGCGCTTTGCCGTATCGACATACTTCTGATTACCCAATGCCGTTCCCGCTTCATAAAGAAGAATGGCGGCACGGGACTGGTCGAAAGGTTTAATCTGTTTAAATTTCCAGTCTTCGGGATTCAGATAAAACGGATACAGATAATCTACCGCCTGCGAAGCCACTTTTCCGTTGAAAGCAGGGGTACTCCATAGATTGATGCCTATCTGGCTGGTAATTTGGTTGGCTTCCATTAAGGCTTCCAGAGCGAAAGTGGAATAATGCAGGGAGAGAGTCCGTTTCAGTTCCTGGGGTAACGAGCCGTCGTCGGCAATCTGTGCACCCATCTTGGGGAGAATACTTTGTTCCGCCACTTCGCGGATACGGTCGGTACGGTCCAAGTAAGCCAGTACCATCAAGTGGATGGCTTCGTACCACAAGCCATGATTGTTGGCGGCATGAGATTCCCTTTGCCCTTGCGTGCTGTTCTCCATCCAGTAACAGAAGGCGGTAGCCCAATCATCGAGTTTTTTCTTATCCGAGGGAGTCCAGCTTTTCGAGCCTTCTATCAGTTTGGCAACACCCAACGCACGGCTGAAACGGCGCGAGTCTATGAAGCCCGAACCTCTCATTTTCTTCATACCCGGCACGGCTTGGGCATAAGTCATATTCGGGTTCATACCCAGTTTCGGGTCTGTGAACCATGTCCGCAAGTGGTTGGCGCATGCTTTGGCGTAGACTTCTTTTCCTGTGATATAATAGAGTACTCCCAGGCAGTAAGCGGCATCACCGAAACGGTTGGCATTCTCACGTTCGGGGTATTCGTAGACTTCGGGATTTCGTTCACCGTCTTTCCGGATATAGGGAAGTCCGTCTATTTTTGTAGAATCAGGCCACCAATAGGGAGATAAGGTCATATAATCCCTGGGATCTTTACTGGGGGGAAGTTTTTTCTTGGCAGTCACCGATAGAGGAGTCATCTTTATATATTTCTCTGCCACCTTTTCCTGAAGTTCAATGTATCGGGTGACTTCCTTCTCACCTTTCTGATAGTCGTTTTTTAGCTGTTCAAGCAAAGTCGCATTAAACGGGCCTAAGGGGGCGGCATTCAGTATCCCCCAACAGAGGCATACAGCCCATATAGCAAAGATTCGTCTCATAAATATTTTCTTTAAAGTAGGTAAGTATGTCATTCGGAGCGAAGCGGAGAACCTGCTTCTGGTATCTGCCAAGGGGCAGGTTCTTCACTACGTTCGGAATGACGGTATCAGCTTTCTTCTTTAAGAGAAGAAACAGCCACCGTTAATGTCAATGTTCGTACCTGTCAGGTAAGAAGATTCGGAGCAAGCGAGGAAGCAAACCAGGTCGGCAACTTCATCGGCAGTTCCTTCACGACGCAATGCGTAGGAAGCCTTCATACGTTCGCGGTTTTCCGGCGTATTGAAACGGTCGTGGAAAGAAGTGGCAATCGTGCCTGGACAGATAGCGTTGCAACGGATTCCCTGAGGGCCGAGTTCCTTCGCCATGGAACGGGTAAATGTCATTACCGCACCTTTCGCGGTTGCATACATGGAAGCTCCATTGCCACCGCCGTCGCGGGCAGCCAATGAAGAGAAGTTGACGATAGAACCGCCTGCCGGCATCATCGGAACCACTTCACGGGTACAGAGGAATACGGAACGCATATTGACATCCATCAGGAAGTCATACCAGTCTTCGTCCTGTTCGGTGATTTTCTTACGGCCTACAATGCCGCCTACTACATTCACCAATACATCTACCTTGTCGCCGAATGCCTTGTTACACTCTGCAAAAAGATTCTTTACCGCAGCAGCCTTTGTCATATCACCCTGAACTGCGATTGCTTCGCCACCGACATTTTTAATCAGTGCCAATGTTTCCTGTGCATCGGCTTCATTGTCGAAATAGTTCAGGCAAACTTTTGCACCTTCTGCTGCCAATTTCACTGATATTGCACGACCAAGGTCGCGTGCGCCACCTGTTACGATAGCTACTTTTCCTTCTAATTTCATAATTGTCTTGTTTTTAAAATACGTTTATTTTTTTATTTGTTTAATCTCTCCTACTGTCAGGAAGATGGAACACAGCGATAGCGGCACCAAAGCTCCCAACAGACTGAATAATAATATCCAATTCGTAATATAACTGGCAAAAAGGATTGCCAGGATAGTACCTAATACGGCCGAAGCACCGCCCAGTCCTGCCAGCGAGCCGACAGATTTGCCGCTGTGCAGGTCGCTCGGGATAGTCTGCAAGTTCGTCATAAAGAACTGGAATCCACCCAGTACCAATGCCATGAAAACGATAGCGACCGGAGCCGTAGTAGACATGATAGCTGCCAAGATAGACGGGATGATGATAATCCCACCAAGCAGCATTGCCGCCTTACGGGCATAGTTCACCGTATGTCCCCGGTTTATCAGCCAACCGGAATACCAGCCGCCGGCAATACTTCCCAATGCCGCACCTACATACGGAACCCAAGCGGAGAATGCCACCTCTTTGATATTCAAGTGGAACACATCTGCCAGATATAACGGCAGGAATGTCACGAACATCCACCAGATAGGGTCGAGGAAGAACCGTCCCAAAATGACAGACCAGTTCTTTTTCACCCGGAGCAGTTCGCCCCAGCTTTTTCCTTTATCCTCGGTTTTCAGCTCCTGTTCGGGCTGACCGCTCAAGATATAGGTACGTTCTTCTTCTGTAATCCAGGGATGCTTCTTCGGCCCTTCCTTATTGATAATCAACCAGGGAATCAACCAAATCAGTCCTAATCCGCCGACTACAATAAAAGTCAGTTTCCAGCCGAAAGCAATGAAGAGCATCAGGATAATAATCGGTGCAAGGATTGAACCGATGGATGCTGCCGCCCCGAACAAACCCTGTGCGAAAGCGCGTTCCTTCTGCGGGAACCATTCGGCGTTGCTTTTCGTCGTACCGGGCCACGGACCGGCTTCCCCCAATCCGAGCATCATCCGGAAGAAGGTCAGCGAGAAGATTCCCCGTGAAAGGGATGCTAATGCATCTGCCGCCCCCCAGACGAGCACGCTCCAGAAGAAACCTTTCCGGCATCCAATCTTGTCGTACAGTTTCCCGGAGACAAGCTGGCTGATACCGTATGCTATCATAAAGAAGATAGTTATCAGACCAAGAATATCTTTCGCTTTCTGCGAAGCATCCGGGTCGTTGCGGTCTATCAAGCCGAGGTCGATAGCGATACCTTCGCGATTGGTTACGAACGTAACGCCGTTCTTCTCCTTCATCTGTACGTTGGCTACGCTGACAGAATCCCGGTTGCCATTAGCGGCTGTCAGGATATACTGCTCTCCTGCCAGGACGGCATGATTACCTTTATCTGCCGACGCATCCGCTTCGGAAACCAAGTGATAGTCGATATTAGCCACCCACATATAGTTGAGCGTACCTCTATCCAAATAGTTGATGATGGTTATCAGCATAATTAACCCGATAACCATCCATCGGAGTCCTTTTACCTTCATACGTTTACAGGTTTAAGAAGTCTGCACGCACAGGGCTGAACGTATCAATCAGGATACCGGCTTCGAGGCAAACACAACCATGCAGCTCGTCGGGCGCTACATAGTAGCCGTCTCCGGCAGAAAGGATTTCTTTCTTATCGCCAATGGTTAGTTCAAACTTGCCACTTACTACGTAAGTCGCCTGGCTGTGGTAGTGCTCATGCATACTCCCTACTGCACCTTTGTCAAATTTCACTTTGACCATCATCAACTGACCGTCATACGCCATAATCTGGCGATTTACACCCGGAGCAGGATTTTCCCACTTCAAATCTTTCTCAAACTGATAAGTTTCACTACATGTTTTCATATTTCTGTCTATTAATGGTTTATTATATTCTCGATTCATTTATAACTCATCTTTCATTAGTTATCTCATCCCATATTAACATCCTGTAATCAAGTTGTTAATTCACTGTATTTCAGAAGTTAATTCACCGTTCGTCAAGTGTTAACTGTTAAGTTGTCAAGTGTTAACAGTTGAGCCGATAAGTATTAATACTTGAGAAGACAGGTATTAATACCTGAGAAACGGAAAACTAATCATCATTTCATAAATACTCCGCAACGACCGTTCCAAGCATACATAGTGCCTTCGACCGTCAGGCGGTGCCCTTTCTCTTTGTCGGCATCGGTATTGCTCAAGCAAAGCATTACGGAATGCCCGCCTTTATAGGTTGCTTTCACCACTGTATAGGAAGCCGTATCCATCACGACTTTCACCTCTTCGCAAGATGAGGTCAGGTTACTGGAAGTTTCCATTACCACATCATATTCTCCATGCGTTTCGATGGAAGTGGCGAATGTATGGTTCTTCCGTGCTTTTTCCCTTATCAGGAAAGCGGTTTCGTTTCTCAAGTTGAAATCAGGGTCATTGGCACCCAGACGAAGCATCTTCATCTCTGTTTGCGCAGTAGTAGCTATACTAATAGTATAGAAACGATCCTTATTAACAAAGGTGAAGCTTGATGTATTTCGGCTCTTGTTCTGTCCCCAGGCTTCCAGCCAAAGATGCTGATAGCCGTCTTTCGTGCCAAGAGTTTTCAGTTCGTTAGTTGCTTTGGCGTAAGGGAAGTTCAGGGAAACGAAGTGCCCGTTATACCAGATAGGGTAATCGTATTGGTGCTCTTTGTCCGCATTTGCTTGCAGCACATCCAAGATTAACGGGAATTGCAGGAAAGGGGTAGTCACGTAAGCCAGTGTACGTTTCATCTCTATTCCGGGATAGGCATTGGTGTCTTTCGCCACCATTACCTGAAAATGTCCGTCGTTGAAATCATGGTAAATAATATCTGAATGATAACGGGAAGAGACTTTTATATCTCCGGCAAAGTGGGATGTTTCGTCCACGACCAATGTATTGTGCGCAATAGTCTGTTTGGCAAACGATTGGTTTTCACGGGTATAATGACCTTTGTACTTGGCTTCGATATTCAAGAAGCGGGAAGCACCGTAGTCGGGCAGAATCTCGTTCCCATTGTCGTAATAAGCCATTGTCAGTTTATCAAAATGTCCATGGCTCAAGCCGTGTGAGGTAGCTTTCAGTGTCAAGGCGCTGTTCAGATTAGAATCTGTGGAGCGGATTACGGCTACACCGCCTTCATCCCCCTTGCGCCCGTCACGAAATACACTGCTACGATAGATAATCGGAGCAGCTTCTCCGCGGGCAATATCACGGGCTACTTTAAAACCGCCGCTAGTAGGGAGATAAGTATGCTGGTACTTATTTGCAACGGACAGCAGTGATTTGTCCGAAGGATTAACATTATACAATATGTCTACCGCATATACCAGTTCCTGTGCGGAAAGCCCTTTCAGCAAGGCATCATTAATATGGAAGAATTCGCCTTCATAAGAAAGTTGTATCAATGTGGAGAGGGCTTTTGAAAGAATGCTATCCCGGTAATTGAAGATTTTCAAGTCCGGCAGTTTATTCTCGATGCATTGGGCGAAGATGACGAAAGGCCAGATGGCATAACGTTGATAGTAGGCTCCTTCCGTGAAGTAACCGTCGGGAGAGAACAGGTAATCCATCTGGCGGATAAAGCCGCCCCGTTTGCCTGTTCCGTCAGAACCGTAAAGTGCCTTCTTTACGTAATCTTCACGATTCATCGCAAAGCCAATCATACCGACGGCGGCCGTAGCCCATGTAGCATGGTTGTGCATTTTATTGAATGTCTTGTTATTTGCATGGTTGTCTCCCATACCGTCCATGATGAAGTCCGCCATCGGAACGAAAAGATTCTTCTCGATAGTGGCACGCTGTTTGGATGAGAGTGTGTTATAGATACAGTCATAAGCAACCGCTGTATGCACCAGCCATACACTTTCATTCAGTGTCTGCCAAAACAGACGTCCCGGGACGGGGGAAAGTTGCAGGGGGTGGAACCCTAAAGTAGGGTATAGTTTTGCATAGGCTTCCAACATATCGCCCACGTAGGCGGCATATTTCTTATCCCCTGTCAACTGATAGGCAACTCCACAATGGAACATGGCATAGTAATTGGATTTATGCTGTTCGTGTACCACACCGCCACCGCCATCTACGGGAACCGGTACGGAAACAGGAGAGTTTACTGCTGCATCGGCTGCGGCCAACACTTCCGAAAGAGATTTGTCGAATGCGGGTACTGTCCCCTTTCCTGCCCTCATCTCGTTCACTTCTTCCTGTGTGAAAAGAAGGGACGGATGTTGGGCAAATGAAAAGAGGTATCCACCTAAAACCATGAATATGCAAATAATAAGTTTTCTCATCTTACATCATTTTCTATTTCAATAATAGTATCGTATGACAACTGTTCTACTTCTTTTTCAAGCCGATAGAGAGTTTTTCCAGTTCGCTACCCTCAACCGGAGTATAATCGTATGCTTCGGCATTGATATATGCGGGACGGAAATTGTACATCTTTCCCTGTATTGCCTGGGAAGTGGTAGTCATCATTCTACCGGAATTCCACAGATTACAGTTTGCAATGCGTACTTTCTCCCAGGTCGCCTCATCCAGGCGGATAGTTGCCCCGCCGCGTCCGCTATTATCAAAATTGCAGTTCTCTACTGTCAGTACTTGCGGGCCAATCAGGCGCATGACACTTCCACGTTCTTTGTTGCAACAGTCTACAAAGGTACAATGTCTGATAGTAATATAAGGGCCTGCCGTACTTTCATCGCTTCCGCCACGATAAATATTAATAGGTAAACCCAACAGACGGTAGAAGGAACAGTTTTCAATCAACATGTCGTCGGCATTATAGCGACCTATATCATCTTTCTCTGCCGCATAGTTGATAGCATCTCCTGATAAATCGCGGAAAAGACAGTTGCGGATGGTAACGCTTTCGGCAAAAGTAGCTTTTGTTCCTTTAATGGCAAAGAATCCGCCTTCTCCGAAGTTCTGGAATTCGCAGCCGTCTACTATCAGTGTATAAGGTTGTATCATATCAAAGGCAGTAGAAATTCCTGCTTTAGCCAAAGCCTTTCCGGGCTCTAATACGCCATCGAATGTTATATTCTCAATGACCATTTTGCCGCCATCGGCAATAGTTACCATATTATCCGGCTTATCTCCGTTGAAACGGACAAGCGGCTTGTTGGCTGCATCGGCTGCACGGATAGTCAACGGTTTGTCAATGAACATAGCACGTTGGATAGGATATGTGCCTTTCGCCAAAATAATGACGCCACCCGGTTCTGCCGAATGAATGACTTCGGACAAGTTCGTTCCCGGAGACACATTGTATTCCTTATGAACATTCGCTGCTGGGTGTGCCACTTGGTTCTTAAACCAGGAAGCGCCTTTATCCTTACGTATCGCAGCATCGTCGGGCAACTGGGGAGCTTTTACTTTTTCCGTAGTAAATCCCGGAGCCGAGTAGTTCTTTGCCAATTGCACTTTGTTATCTTTGAACTGGATACCCGCTACGTCGTCAACGGCTATATAAGGCTGGTCGAGTCCTTTATTGATGATGATATTATCCGTGAATGAGACTTTTTCCGGTGCAAGAGTACGTTCCATATCCTTGCCTGTACCAAATTCTATATTCGTGCAATCTACGAATGTGTTACGGTACATCTTGACATCAACAACTTGACAATATCTATTAGGTAACGAATTGGGTACGGCATCCATAACTCCCAAAGCTGAGAAGAAACGGGTACCTGCCAAGCCGACCAATACATTATCGTAAATCTGATGTCCGGCATTGACGACACGGATACCGCCGGTATTGCGACGTCCGTTACCGATAAACAAATTATCATTCACAGTATTACGGTCACCATGACGCAGTGCTACCACTCCTTCACATTCCAACAGCGTATTGTTGCGGATGATGTTATCACTGGATTTAATAGAAATTACTTCCACTTCACCGGAGCAACGTTCGAACAAGTTATTCTCAATCACCGTATTTGAAGAACTGTAAGCTTGCTGGGAAGTTCCTACACGCATTGTTTCGGCACCGTTCGAGCCATACACGGGTCTTTCTCCAAAGTAGTTATGGTCAATCCGGTGATGATTTTCCAGACAACGTTCGTCGTTGAGGATGACAATCAATGTCACCCCCAAGTTAAGTTTTCCTGTCAACGAACAATGGTCTACTCTGTTGTGACGACCATAAAGCAATATATAGCTGTAAGCCTGGTCCCGGCGAGACGGATTGAATTTGTCTATCACACAATTCGTCAGACGACAGTGATTAGCCAGTTCTTGTCCGTTACGGAATTCTATTACGGAACCTTTGGGAGCGTATCCGTCAGTGAAATGCAATCCGCTGACAGATAGCCACTCGCCCGCTATCCGCAAGGTGGAACCACCTTCTACCTTTACCTTTCCGGGGTTCAGGGCTTCTATGGTAATAGGAGATTTCTCCGTTCCTTTGCCTATCCATTTCAACTGCATGTCCTTGTATTGACCGTCCTTGATGTAAATCCGGTCACCCGGTTGTGCAGTCTTCAAGCAGGAAGCTACTTCGGGGAGCGTTACGTCGTATCTTTTTGCAAAAGAGACTGACGGTAGCCCGATAAGCAGGAGAGCTATAATTGCCTTATGTATATTTCGTATCATCATTAATTATTGAACTTTTGAGTAATCGTAATCTTGTTTCTGCCAGTACATATCAAAGGTAATAGAACTTGCGGAAGGGTCTTTTTCCGTACCTTCTTTCATCTTGAAATCAGCACTCTTGATATACATCAGCCCTATGCGCTTCACATCCCTAACCGGATTCTTATCAGCTGCTTTATTGTCATATCCTTTCACATTGTAATAGAATACCAGGAACACAGCATCAATTGTCACATTAGTTTTCTCCACACCTGCTTCAAATTTATCTTTTGCCCAAGCATCAGTAGTAGGTGCAGCACTCACTGACGGCTTAATGCCGGCGCATGTTTTCTTTTCCACATCAAGCGGGAAAGTTATTTCATCAATCTTTTTGATATTGCCAGCTTTCACATTATTGACCAGCTCCGCACAATCCGGGTTAGTCTCCGGATCCAAATATGCAAATGATAATGCAGGGGTGCCATAATAGCTGCTCCCCCCCGTAATGGAAGCCTTACCGGAAGTTTTAAAATTCTTCAACTGCCCGTTAGAGTTCGCCGGACTATTGATAGCTAAATTGAATTTAGAAGATGAGCCGGAAATGAAAAAATAAGGATTTACAGAATTATAGTCTGTTTCGGACACAACCGGAATATTCGCTGTCTTACAAGTATTCTTTCCTGCAGCAGCAATAATATCCACTTCCTGGCTCCATACATCATTAGAATAAACCCGTCCTGTTTCCGGTGAGAAGAATGCAGAAGTCTCTCCAGCCTGTGCATGAATAGTCCTGTTCTCCCAATAATATACAAAAGCCACCCTTACAATAAATTCATCCGTTAATGTCGGTGTCTCACGACCGTCAAAATAAGAAATCTTTAACGGTACCATATTATCACCGTTCTTAAAGCTATCAGATGTAGGTACAACAAACTTTAATTCAGTTTCAGTCTGCAACGTAATAGTACACTCAATATCACCTAACAGCACTTTATCAATCTTATTTAGATATGCTCCCTCCAGCACTACCATATCTCCCACGTTGGCTGGTTCAAATACAGTAGTTGTAACCTCAGGCTGATAACGTTTCACCGTTAACTTGGGTGCGGACGAACTTGACGTCTCCACTTCTTTTGTTCCATCAAAATATTTAAATGTTACAATAGCCTTGTCACTTTCCACATAAGGAACCTTTACTACTATCTCATTCTCACTTTGTGAGATGATCTCTGCCTCATTTCCTTCTGTCCCGCCTTCGGCAGTGAAAAGAACAGCACTCACCACATTCATGGAACTACCGGAGAGCAACAAATTATTGCCCATTTCAACTTCCGAGGGCATTCCGGCCTGTGAAACGACAGGAGCCGGATATTCAAGGGTAAAATCTCCTTCGGACACACCCTCACCTATCGAATTTACCAATACAATTTTACCACTGCGTGCCTGATTTGTCACTTTCAAAGACAAACGCCGGTTGGACACTTTCTGTAGGATAACGGCTTTTCCACCACCGATAGTAGCACTTACCACATCATCCAAATATTCTCCGGTAACAACAATCTCACTACCTATGCTTCCACTCTCGGGCGAGAAAGAAAGGATTTCCGGTGAACTAACCGCCACATCCTTCATCGACGTAGAATCACAACCACACAAAAAGAATAAACAAACAAACAATGATGCCAGACTCCATTCTCTATATTGTTTCATATTCGTAAGCATTTAAAAGATTAATAACCCGTATTCTGTGCTATCTCTGGATTAATGTCAATCACACTCACCGGAATAGGCAGAAATGTTTGCCAATCTTCTATATCATTCACCGTATAAGAATATTCCGTATAAAGAAGCTCGCTGTTCAAGTAGTTGTTTACTGTCTGAGTAGCGATCCCCCAACGAAGAAGATCAAACCAACGCTGGTTCTCAAAAGCCAGTTCAAGCCTGCGCTCATTACGTACAGCCTTTCTAAAATCATAAAGACTTGGCAGGTCGGTCAGTGTATATGTAGAAACACCGGCACGTTCACAAACCATATTCAAATACTTCAGATTGTCTGCAGAAGGCCCCGAGATTTCATTTGTCAATTCAGCATAAAGCAAAGCAATATCAGCCACACGAATCACAGGCCAGTCACTCTCGCCATCATACTGTGTAGTTACAGGATTTACATACTTCTTACAGTAACGGCAATTACCTTCCGTCACCCACGTCTGAGTAGTTGTATTGAAATATTTCTGGGCGATATTCACATCCAGACGTTTATCAGCCCCCGCACCTCTTTGCTCGTAAGCTGCAATAATATTGTCAGTAGGAGTATTATAACCGGAAGAAGTACCGATAATCACATTTGCACCATTATTGACCGGAGCAAACATATTGCCGAACGGCGAACCGATACCGGCATTTCCCGAAAGGTAACGAACCGCAAAGATTATCTCCTTATTCATCTCATTGCCAATATCAAAAACCTTATCATAAGCCACAAGATCACTACCCGATTGCGGATTTCCCACAGATTCACTTTCGAGTACTTCCTTACACAGTCGGGCGGCACGGGCATATTTCTCGTCACCCGCCTGGTAGTGCGTAGCATATACTTTGGCAAGCAACGCTTTTGCCGAATTCAGGTCAGCACGTCCCAAGTCACCATCCGCCATCTTGCCGGGCAACAGTTCATTATTGACAATATTCTCCAAGTCTCCCTCAATAAGCGCATATACTTCATCCACCGTAGAGCGTTGCATATCACGGGCCACTTCAGAAGGAACCTTGGAAGTAACAATAAATACCGGCCCCCATAAACGGACCAGATTGAAATACTCCAATGAACGAAGAAAAAGTACTTCTCCCTCATATTGGTTCCGCAATGTCTCGTCCGTCACTACATCAAGGTAAGAAATAACATTGTTTACCCGTGCAATTGTGGCATAACAGGCATTCCAATACGTTTTCACCCATTCGTTTTCCGGTACGATAGTACCCTGGTCGAGCTGTTCCACCAGTCGTGTAGTATTCGAAGAAGAACCTGCAGCATACATACGTCCGTTATCCGAGCGCAATTCTGTCATGGCCCACTCGTAATACATCACATCATGCAGGGAATTATAACAACCCAGCACCAGATTATTTACCGACGAAGCATCCTTCACATACTTATCCGCCGCCACTTCCGAATAAGGATATTGATCCAAATCACAAGCGGAAAATACCATGACGATTAACAATAATCCTATATAATTTATTTTTTTCATCGTTTTCCTCCATTAAAAATTAATATCAAAACCGGCAGAAATGGTAGAAGTCAACGGGAACCCACCACGCTGATACCCCGAAATCATTGCACTGGAATAATTACCGGATGTCATACGCGACTCCGGATTAATGCCTTTGTAGCCACTTCCCCAAATATAGAGCAAGTTACTGCCCGACACATAAAAACGTACACCTGATAACTTAATCTTACGGGCAGCAGTTGCCGGCAAGGTATATCCCACTGTAAAGTTACGCAGACAAGCATAAGAAGCATTTTGCAAAGGATAATCAGTAAGCATGAGGTCATGTCCCGTTTTCACATTCTGATAAGGCGTTTTTCCGTCACCCGGATGTTCTGCGCTTACCCAACGGTTCTTTGTGTACTTCTTATTCCACTTCTTTGTTTCATTATAATATACATCACCATTAAGCACTGTGATGCCCTGTACACCCTGAATAAGGAATGAGATGTCGAAATCTTTAATTTGGAAAGTATTGGTGATGCCCCATGTGAAATCCGGGTAAGGAGTGCCCAACGCAACCCGGTCTTCAGGAGTCAAAGAGCCGTCATTATTGGTATCGACAATGCGTATCCCCCCCGGTGCATCGTCTGAAAAATGAGGATTAGCTGCAATCTCTTCCGCACTATTCCATACACCACACGTTTTGTATCCATAGAATTGAATCAACGGCTCACCCACTTTAGCAAGATAACCCTCATTTCTTTCACCCAAAGAAATCATTTGTTGTTCACCGCCTAACTCCAATAATTTATTACGCGAAAGTGAGAAATTTATATTAGTATCCCATGAAAACTTACGGCTTTTCATATTATGCGTATCAAGCTGGATTTCCAAACCTGAGTTACGGACTTTTCCTATATTATTCCAATAGTGTGTGTAACCGGTAAACGATTGCGTCGGTTGTTCGAACAATAACGCACGCGTCACTGAATAGTAAGCATCTATCGCCAGATTGATACGGTTGTTGAAAAGTCCCAAATCCAGACCATAGTTAAACTCATCAGTCTGCTCCCATGTTATATTAGAATTAGCCAGCGAAGAAGAGATATTCGCAGAACCATTAACCAATGAACCCGTACCTTTGCCGGTCACGTAATTCGCACTGTTCAATACCTCGAGGGCTGCATTATAACTGATACGGTTATTTCCTGTCACACCATACGATGCACGAAGTTTCAAGTTAGAAATAGCCTTGATACCCTTCATGAATTTCTCTTCACTCACGCGCCAACCCAGTGATACGGAAGGGAACCAGGCATTACGGTTTCCTTTGGAAAAGAGCGATGAACGGTCCAGACGTAGAGAGGTAGACAACAAATAGCGCCCCAGATAACTATAATTGACACGTCCCAGATAAGATTCCAATACAACATCCGGATATCTGAAAGTTCCCGTACCCGCCGTATTTCCATTACCCTCACTAGCCAACTCGTAAACAGTGGCGGCATTCAAAGTATGAATGTCATCCGTAGCAAATCCCGTCGCAGCCATAGCCACCCGCTGATTCCGTGTCTTTTCTACAGTATATCCCAATAAAGCGTCAAGACTATGGTCTTTATTCTTTCCAAAGTCCAAATGGTAACTCAAGGTATTCTCACTCAACAAATCAATATAAAGTGCACTGGAATAAGTAGCGCGGCTTGCTTCCTTGTCTTTCGTAGCGTCCTTATTTGCATAATAATAAGAAGGGGCAAAACGAACATTCAAGCCGTTGGATGTCTTAAACTGTAATCCTTTACAAAGATCAAGCGTGAGATACATGCTGGCCAATCCTTGCATAGTCTCGCTCCAACGAAAAGTATTAGTCATTACGCTCGCCGGATTATTATTGGCAGAGCTAAATGGAGACGATTTTTCCAATACCCGGTTACCGTCGGCATCCAACAACGGATTTCCATCGGCATCCACGGCAGTCGGTGTCATAATATTGTTAAAATGGCTACCTCTTGCAAATCCGGTATATCCGGTCAGGTCTGTACTATACGCATTGTGATAGACCGGTAAAAAAGAGGGAGTACGATAGAAATCAATAAAGTTATTTTTCGGACGTTCCGTCTTGCTATATGTACCGGATATATTAACACCCACCGTAGCTATCTTTGAGAGTTTGGTATCCACTTTAGTACGGAAATTCAGTTTGTCCAGTGAATTGTTGAGCATCACCCCCTGGTCTTTAGTATAGGCCGCTGAAATAAAATATTTCGTCTCTTTGCGTCCGCCCGAAACACTCATCTGCACATTCGTGATACCTGCCATATCACGCAAGCCCTCTTTCTGCCAGTCGGTAGTCCCCATCTGGCTTTCCAAATAAGCAGCCCCGCGAGCAGCACTCGGTACTTTCGGACCACCTAAGGCAGCTTCTTCTTCCAATAAGCCCAACCATTCGGAAGAAGTCATCATATCATGCAACTGATAAGCGTATTTAAATCCCTGATAGAACTTAAAAGAATATTTCGGTTTGTCCGGCGTACCGCTCTTTGTCGTCACCATAATCACTCCATTGGCAGCACGTGAACCATAAATAGCAGCCGAAGCCGCATCTTTCAAAATTTCAATAGACTTCACATCCGCAGCATTGATAGACGACAAACCACCGGATACGGGAAATCCATCTATGATAACCAACGGTTCACTATCTGCGGAAATGGAACCCGTACCGCGTACCCGGATAGAAGGAGTCACACCCACTTCCGATGTCTCATTAGAAACCGTCAATCCAGTCATAGCACCTTGCAAGGCAGTAGTGACATCACTCACCGGAGCATTAATCAGCTTCTCACCTTCCAACTTTGAAATCGAACCTGTCAAATGAGATTTCGCCTGTGTACCGTAACCGATTACCACAACATCATCCAACATCTTCGAATCTTCTTCCAACGTCACATTCACAACTGTACGTTTGCCAACCGCTTCCGCCTTATCAACGTAACCGATATACGAATAAACCAAAATTGTCTTGGAATTAGGAACCTTAATGGAGTATTTACCTTCAGCGTCCGTCACAGTACCGGTAGGAACGGCAGCGTCTTTCACTGTCACCGAAGCTCCAATCAACGGACCCTGTTCATCTATCACCTTACCAGTAACTACATGCTGGGAGTAAACGTTCAATGTCCCTACCAACAACAGGAACATCATCACGACTTTTTTAAAAATACAGGAGTTGTTCATAGATTAGTGTTTTAATTTCTGTGACAAACGTAACGATTAAAATTGGTAAACCAAAATTTTGGTCTACCAATTAATATTTATTAATAATTAGATATAAGCCGCTTATAAATAACACGTTACGCGTACCTCTATATAAAAGGACAGGAGAATATTTTTACTAGAAAGCTTTACTTTGAAAGATAATATTTGTACTTTTACAGCCGAAACGGAAAAGGTCATCTTTTTAAAATATTTATATCTTATGAAAGACGAAATCAATTCGCAACCAGTTAAGCATGTAATAGAACACATAAAAAAACAAATATCAGAACGTCAGATTTTACCGGGAGAGCGTCTCCCTTCTGAGCGTAAATTATCCGAACTTTTGAAAGTCAGTCGGTCACATGTTCGCGAGGCATTGCAGAAACTGGAATTATACGGTATTGTAAAAACATATCCTCAGAGTGGAACAGTGGTATCCGAATTCTCCAAAGACCAGTTGGATACTATGATTACCGATGCATTGAAAATCAGCAGATATGATTTTTCAAGCTTGGTTTATGTACGTGTACTTCTGGAAATAGAGGTCTGCAAATTATGCGCAGTAAACCGCACAGAAGAGGATTTGAAGAATATCGAAAACACGCTTGTCGAACTGGAAGAAAAGTTTGATACAGACCTTCGTGTCGAAAAAGATTTTGCCTTTCACCAGGCCATTGCGCAAGGCGGACATAATCCGGTTATCAGTTCACTCCTGCTTATTATTACTCCCGATATTTTAAAATATTATCAAAAATACAAAGTTTGTGCTGTTCCTCAAAAAACGGTTCATGCAGAACATAGGGAAATGTTACAGAAGATAAAAGATAGGGACAAAGAAGGAATGAAAGAACTGGTGATCCGCCACTTGGCCAATCTGATTGATTTTGCTAAAATGTCCGCGAAAGGCGATATCCCGGAATTCGAATACGGACATATCTAAGATACGTAAAAGAATAGATTTAATTAGCTGTATGCGAGAAACTATCCAGTCTCTTGTATACAGCTAATCCTATTTAATAAGCAATGTTCTATTTTTAATATTATACAAGGAAATGGCCAATTAGAAAATAACGAACCGGAAAATAAACTGCATAAATAAATGCATGAGCATACAAAAAGATGCCTAATATTGCATAAAAGCAAACAGGATATGCATCTTTCTCTATTCAGAAACCGCTCATTGCTTTAAAACCAACGAAGTGTTCCTCGGTGTGCATCGACTTGTTCCTCACCGAGGAAGCTATCGTTCCCCGGTGAAGAAGATAAAAATGAACTATTAAGAAACATTTTTTCTCTAGTTTACCATAATATATCGGAAAGGAAAAAACAATAAAATGATTAGTTATTCGGGCATCTGTTCTCCAAATAACAAAAATAATTAAAAATCTATCGCAGCTTGATAGCCATATTTTCGAAACAGCAGAAATAGAGAATCGCGTAATTACAAATGCAGGACATTTTCCTGCTTTTCTTTACCAAACTGCAATTCACGTCCTTCTTCCAATGATTAAATATTCCTTTTTTAAGAATCATCGTTTTTTAAGAGGCTACTGATTCCTTCAGAAGGCTCTTTCAACTTTTATCCTTCAATAGCTCTTTTGTCTTATCCGCCAAAAACAGGGGGATATTAATCAAATTACCATCTTGTTTCAAATTCAGCATTGAATAGCGAATCAGGTAAGCGGGTTGGAAAAGCTTCTCATAATGAATCACACTTTTGATATCAGAAATGTGATAACTTACACATTTCTGATATGAGTTTCGTGCGAATCTACACATTATCCATATAAAACGAAAGAAAAACTCTGAATATTAGCTTGCCAACAGCTCCCTGTTTATTTAAAAGTAATCATCAACTGTTCATCAACACCTTTATCAGGTATTCTCACACTACAGACACCAGTTTCTTTATCCCAACTCCATAATACAGATTCCGTGTCATTCTCTAAATCTTCTTCCAAGCGTTCCGGTTTAGTTTTCTTTATCTTCTTTCCTTTGACAGTTATCTCTTTCGGAGCTTTCGCAGAATAAATACGGAACAACAGATTTCTCGGACCGGGAACAGTGTATCCTTTTCCTTCACGGGCAGAGACTGTCAGTTCATATCCATTTGCCAGAGTGCTGCAAATAATCGGTGTTTTGACAAATTCATCACGCTGATATCCTAAGTCTTCTCCTTCATCTTCGTAAAGAGTAAAGGCTGCCTGTGCATCTTCCTGTGCGGGGAAGATTTCAAAAGTAAGTGGATATACCGGTTTCTCATGGGTGTAGTTCATCACCGGCATGGTGGGGATGATGGAACCTTGCTTCACAAACATGGGAATAGAGGACAAGGGAGCGTCAACGGTAGTCCATTGCTCTCCGGTGTAGACCGTCTGCTTGTTGTTGTAGTCTATCCATGTGCCTTCGGGAAGGTATACGTTCTTTGTGCGGACACCTTTCTTCACCACGGGAGCTACCAGTAATTCACGACCGAACATGAATTGGGCATCCGTAGAAAAAGTTTCCATATCCATTGGATATTCCAGAAACAGAGGCCGCATGATAGGCAATCCTGTATCATACGCTTCGCGGGCGTAAGTGTAGATATACGGTAACAAACGATATTTCAGTTCGATAGCCGCTTTCGCGTTCTTTTCCGCTTCCGGCCCGAAAAGCCACGGTTCCACCGGGTTATCTCCCTCATGGTGGATACGGCTCAAAGGATTAAATGCTCCGAATTGAATCCAACGGGTATAGAGTTCCGCCATAGCCGGATAATCCTCAATGTCTCCACAGTAACCGGTAATATCACAAGAAGAAAACGGGATTAATCCCAATCCGGCGGAAAGCATTACGGGAATCTGATTGGCTAATTGCCCCCAACCTTGCAGTACATCGTCTCCGTTTCCGCTATCACCCGTCCAGCCAAACGTATAACGTTGCAATCCGGCATAAGCAGCACGAGTCATTTGAAAAACACGACGGTCCGGATTCCTCTTTTCAAATTGCTCCTTTACCACTTTGTCCCAGGTCAGACCATAGACGTTATGGATTTCATCGTGCATACCGAGATGGTGCTTCATCACCAGGCGCTCCGTCTGCTCTTCGTTACTCCAGGCAGGTTCGCCCATGTCTGTCCAGAAGCCGGAGACACCATCGTCAATAGGTTTCTGCTGATAAGTTCCCCACCAGTCGGCTACGGTAGGCAGGGTGAAATCTACCACTCCGCAGTTCCCACCCCACGGCCAGGGCATATCGTAGCTTTTACCGTTCGTATTGTCCTTTACAAAATAGCCCAGACGGTCTGCTTCTTCCCATTGTTTTTTGTTGGCTTGTGCAATTACCGGGTCTTGAGATACGACTACCTTAAAACCCATCTCTTTCAAATCCGAAAGCATCTTTTTGGGGTTTTCATAGTTTCCTTTGCGCCATTCGAAATCCTGCAAATATTCTGTCCAGCCGATATCCTGATAGATAATATCACAAGGGATTCCCCGTTTCCGGTAGCCTTCGGCTATCTCACGACTTAGCTTTTCACTTGTCAACAGACCGCGGCATTGAGCAAAACCCAACGCCCATTTCGGCGGCATGATAGGTTTTCCAGTCAGTCCGACGTATTGGCTGATGATTTCTTTATAGTCTTTACCGAAGATAAAGTAATATACCATTTCCCCGTTCGGAGCTTCAAAGCTGTAATAATCACGGCTCTCTGTTCCGAATTTGAATTCCGTCTTATAGGTGTTATCAAGGAAAATACCATACCGGTAATTGCTCATAAAGAAAGGAATACTCTTGTAAAGAGGATCTTCTACCACACTATAACAAGGTTTGTCACTATTCCACATCTTATAAGACTCGCCACGACGGTCCATCTTTCCCGCTTTCTCACCAAGTCCGAAGAAGTGCTCGTCACGACGAAGCACTTTATATTCCACCTTCTTCGTTCCTTCACTGACATGGCCTTTATCGGCATAATCACTAAACAGGAGTTTCTGATATTTATCGAATATCTGAAGACTCATCGGAGATTTATTCACCCGGATACGCAACTTCGGAGTAAATATCTCATAACAGGCCGCCTGTTCATCCACATGAATAGTTCCTACCTCTTCCAGTTCTTCATTAATCACTGCAAACGAAGTATTTCTTCGTTGCAATTGCCCATCGGGTGAGAACCAGATTTTCACGACGGAAGAGCTGCAAAGTTGCAATTGCAAGGCGGCACTGTCCGCCAGGTGAAAAGTCACCTGACGTCCCTGCTGTGTAAAAGAAGTGCATGTACGTGTCGTATTTTCCGCCCAAACCCATGTTGGAAATACCAAGCACAATACCCATAATCTATATCTAATCATCATACCTATCATTTTAGTTATTCTGTAGCAACCGCTTTATTCAGCCACAATCATCGTCCAATATTTCAGGGAAGGCAATGTAAATGAGACGACCCCGTTCTCCTGTGTAAAGGCCAATTCCTGCAAAGCTCCTCCGTGTACATCCGGCGACGCTACCCACAGCTTATTCACCTTTGCCGACAGATTCATTTGCAAAGCTGCTTTTGTAATCAGAGCCGGTTCCGGCATCGTACCGTCCACATCTCTCCAGCTAAGACTGTTCGCTTGCGAGAAATTAAGAAGATGTATCACTTGCTTGCCACCTACCTGCTTGGCATAAGTAGTAACTGATCCCTGTTGAGGAGGCCAACTATTTAATCTCATTGCGCCATTGGTACAATTCATGGAAACACTATTCTCCGTACCACCGTCACGAAGCAGGTTTTGATAAGAAGTCAGGAAGTCATAGTAACGAACCATCGCTGTTTTCAATTCTTCGCTCATTGTCAGGTTCTCATTCGGAAAGTACTCTTTGCACAACATGTGATCGCCTCCCAACTCCAGGTGCGAACCACCCAAAGCAAACATGACAGCATCTGTCAATAAGATACCCGGCGTATTAAATTCTCCCCGGTTATCCGCTTTATTATAATTCATATAAGCTGCAAAAACCGTATTCAACTCATAATTGCCATAGACTCCATTTTCATAAAGAATGGCTTTCAGATTGGTAAAATCAGCCTCATCCGCCCACACCTCATTATAGAAGAAATCAACTTTACCTGTCTCCCCTATCTGACGGGCACCGTAACGGCTGACCGCATTCATCACCAAACTCTTGTCCGGATGAGCCTGCTTCGTCGCTTCAATAAAAGAAGCATATCCCTCACGCAGATTGACCGGAATACCGTTGTAATTGTAAAGCGTGCTGCGTCGTCCCAACTGGTCTATCTGATAGCCGTCGAAGGCAAAGTTCGCGTATACATCATCATTCCTTTCGTTCAAATATTTCTGCCATTCCTTATTAGAAGGGTCGACCAGATAAATATTACTTTTCCATCCGCCCGGCAAATCATGACTGTCTTTAGTAGTATGAGAAGCATCCTTAAACAAATACCATTCCTCCTTCACCCCGTCCGTAGCAGCATCCTTCAACGCCCCGAAACAAAGATTGTAAAACATAGACTTCATACCGAAACGATGCTGCGCTTCAATGTAATTTTTCACCGAACTTGTATAAACCTCCCGGTTAGCGATGTCCATATATACTTCGTCCAACTGTGTGCGTGTACCGCCCAACGGCCAGTGATGTTTATTATGCCAGTCCTGAAACTGTACCCAATTGATGTGATGACGATTCAGATACGCCATCTCTTCCTGTGTCTTTTCAGCCGTCTTCTCCTGACTGAAATCAGCGACAAAACCATAACGCGGAAAACGTGACGGATCACTGGATACATCTACCGCAATCGTACCGACAATCACATCCGTACCATTCTCCTGACGGTACAGTTCCGCCATATATCCTTTGAAATCAGTAGTAGGCGGTTGCCATGTCCAACTGGTACCATTTACCGACTCTTCTCCGACAACCTCCCCTAAAAGACGATAACGAACTTTAGTTCCGGCAGGCAACGCATCTTCTGCTGTAAACACCACTTTCTCCCCCGGTTTATAGAAAGCCTTATCTGTAGACAGTTCCACACTTAAATCCGATGTTACCGGAGTCACTTCGGTGACACCGCCCGAAGCTCCTCCATTTTCTTGGTTCGCCCCATGATCGTCACTGCAAGCCATACACAGGAAAGCAGCCACCAAATATATTATTTTCTTCATCTTGAATTCTTGTTTTATTGTTTCACAATCGAAATCGTCTCTTTCAACTGGTCAATCGTAATCCGATAAGAACCGGCTTCCTGAATATTCCACTTATTATCCAAACTACCCAAATCTGCATCCGGATACATACTGCTCAACTCCGCATCCGACTTGGTAACGAACAATGCCGTCTCTACTTCACCCGTCGGAGCCTTATTGCTCTTATCCGCCATAAACCAGTCTCCATTCCAGTCTGACTGTTTATCGCAGGATATCTTCATCTCACCTGCCTTCAGCGTGCCACTCCAGGTAAATATATAAGGATTGTCGGCACTCTTAGTCATCGGAGTAGCATTGTCCAGACTCCATCCGTTCGGAGTTGCCTCACCCACCAGATACAATCCTTCATAAGGAGTGAACAGACGCATCAACATCTTTTCTTTTCCCTTTCCTGTGTAGAACCATACTTTATAAGGCTTGCCACATTCGGCTTCCTTCATCTGCCATTTATTATCCTCACCTCCAAGCACTACTGATGTCGAAGTGTACGGAGCATTAGCCATGGTAGGATGGAAGAAAGCATCCGCCTGACCGAAATCCGTCACAGAAGCGAACTTAAAATCTCCGTCTGCTTTCCAGGGAATCACGGCTCCATAATGGAACAGATCCATCTGGACAGCATCTTTAGACAATGCCTCAAATCCCCAACCACCATTACCGGTAAACGAACCGACAATGAAAAATTCTTCAAATCTCCAGCCAATATCTTCTGTTTCGGTAAGTGTTAATGTCAGGTCGAGCAGGTTTGCTTTTACGATATAAGTTGCTTTTTCACTGATTGTGAACTGTTCGTCCGGTTGGTCATCCGATGTACGGTAGGTCAGTTTGAATCCTTCTTCGGCTGTAGCATCGCGGTTGTACGATGGCAGGAATTCTCCTAAGGTCGTTATAAACTTAAACGATCCGGCATTCAGCTTTCCCATCCATGTAAATTGTCCGTTATCCGTACGTTCCATTGCCGTTGCGTTATCGGCGCTCCATCCGTTCGGAGCAGCATCACCAATCAGGTAAAGCGTGGTAGTAACCGGCTGGTAGGTAGTCACTGTAAAGGCAGTCGTCGCAATCTGCTTCTGATCTTCCATTCCGGCAACGACGGCTGTGATACGTGCTTCCAACTCCGCTTTCACGGCATAACCGATACCGAACTGCGTATGCAGAAATTGGTTAAGTTCTTCCACTTTCTTAGTCCATTGATACGTTCCCGTACCCAAATCTACCGAATAAGGATTCGCAAAGTCCGTTCCGGCTTTCGCCAGTTCCAGCGTATAAGAGATACGGTTACCGCTTCCATAATTCGTTCCGGTAGTCCATGAAAGCGCCAGCGCCTCCTGACTATGGTTCTTTTCGTTCAACACCAACTCCTGCTGATTCACCGAAAGGGTGAGGGTATCATGTCCTTTATCTGTCTCCATATAATCCTCGGTACAAGCAACCATCGTTCCACCGATGAAAAGAGAGCATAACAACTGATATATATATTTCTTCATCATATTATTTGTCTAAATGAATGATTATAAAACGGATTAATAACCGGGATTTTGAGTCATCAGGTGATTGGAGTCCATCTCCGTCTGCGGAATAGGCAACAGGAGACGTTCTTTGGTCACATTATTCTTACCGATAGATTTCAGGAATGTCAATGCATAATTTCCATTATCAACCCGGATCATATCGAACCAGCGATGTCCCTCAAAAGCAAGTTCCATCCGACGTTCGTGAATAATCTTTTCTCTCATTTCGGTCTGCGTCAGAGTAGTCGGCAGCTCTGTCAGTCCGGCACGCTTACGAACGATATTCAATGGTTCGGCAGCCTGATCCGGATGTCCCTGCTCATTCAAAGCTTCCGCTTTCTTCAGTAAGACATCCGCATAACGGTATACTACAAAGTTGTTGGGGTTGGTATTATACTCCGGAGAGACGGTTTTCGACACAAGGAACTTACGTACGTTATAACCCGTATTCGACCAGGAACGTCTGTATTCCATACCGTCAAAAGCAGGACAACCCTGATACAACACAGTGATGTCTTTCCGCAAATCACCGTCTTCGTATTGCTTGAAGAACTCTTCCGTAGGCAGGTTCCATCCATAAGCACCGGCTACCATACCCGAATTACGAGGCCCCATGAAGGTAGACAGCCAGGATGACTGGTTATCACCGCCCCAGAAGTCATATTCCGTACTACCGGAGTATTGCACTTCGAAGAGAGATTCTGCACCATTATTGATCGTAGCATTAAAGTTATCGGCATAATTGCATTGAGTCAGATCATATCCCATTGCAGCAATGTTATTGCACAAGGTCACTACTTCATTGTAATAGTCACGATGATTAGGAGCCAGTGTCAGGTAAATATCCGCCAGCATAGCCATTGCAGCCTCTTTGCAGGCACGTCCCCTGTTGGCATCTCCATAACTGCTTTTCGGAGGAAGCATAGTCACTGCATTCTTGCAGTCGGAAAGGATTTGAGCATATACCTCATCTACCGTATTACGGGCAATATCCGCAGATTCTCCCGGTTCAAACGGTTCCAAGCGCAAAGGCACCCCTCCGTACAAACGAACCAGAATATAATAATAATGTGCACGCAGGAAATAAGCCTCACCCATGCACCGGGTCTTTATCTCATCGGAGATAGATGCTGAAGGCAGATTGGAAAGCACGATGTTGCAACGTCCGATCCCAACCCACGGAGAACGCCATACATACAAAGCAAAGCCGTTGTCGCTCTGGGCTATGAAGTTGGAAGCCTGAACAGTCTCCAAACCGTCAGTACCTCCTCCGGCTCCTACTTCACTGTTGCCTGCGATGATGTCGAGGCTCCAAATACGCTGGTTATACATATTAGATGACTGAAGAGTCTTGTAGCAGGCAGTAGTCAATGCCACAGCAATCTCGTTCGTCACTTCCGATTCGGGATCGACGCCATATTTGGGATATTTATCCAAGAAATCGTTGCACGATGTCAATGCCAGCACGGCAGACATAAATACCAAAGTTATTATCTTTTTCATATTCTTTCTCCTGATTTAAAAGTTAAAGTTCAAGCCCATACTGAAGGTACGTGAAATCGGGTAACGGCTGCTGTCGATGCCATTAATATCAACTTCCGGGTCGAAGCCGGAATATCCGGTGATAGTTGCCACATTCTCGCAAGAGAAAGAGATGCGGGCATTTTCCAGTTGAATCTTTTGCATCCACTTTTTGGGCAGTGTATACGAAAGCGTGATGTTCTTCAGACGGAGATAGGAACCGTTTTCCACAAACCTGTCGGATACACGGCAGTTCTGGTTCGGGTCTCCCCAAATGGCGCGGGGCATAGAGTTGCTGGTTCCTTCACCCGTCCAGCGGTTCAATACGGCTGTGGTCTGGTTGTAAGCGGCTGCCATTCCTTCGTTGTCAACATTGTTGGCGTTATAAATCTTGTTTCCCGATACGCCTTGCAGGAAAACGGAGAGTTCCCATCCCTTATAAGAGAAATTATTGCTTAAAGAGAAGAACCAGTTCGGATTCGGGTTACCGATAACGGTACGGTCTTCATCGTTGATGACTCCATCGTTATTCAAGTCCCGGAAACGGATATCCCCCGGAGCTGCTCCCGGTTGGGTGGCGTGACGGTTTACTTCCTCCCAGTTTTGGAAAAGTCCGTCGGTCACGTATCCGTAGAATACATTGATCGGATAACCGGCTCTAAGCATAGTCACGTATGAGTTACCCAGCTGATTGATAAACATCGGAGTTTCGCTGTTCAGGTCCAGAATTTCATTCTTGTTATAGGTAGCCGTTAAAGCAGATTCCCAAGAGAAAAGACCTTTCAGGTTGATGGTGCGCAGGGTCATTTCCACTCCTTTGTTACGCATTTTGCCGGCATTGGTAAAGGTTTCAGTAGTATCTTCAAAACCGGAGGTGATAGGGATGGAAGCTTTCACCAACATGTCTGCCGTCTTTTTGATGTAGGCATCCAGCGAAAGGTTGACACGTGAATTGAACAGGCTCATATCCACACCGAAGTTGGTTTGGCGTACCTCTTCCCAATGAATATTCGGATTGGAAAGGGTGGTAGATACCAAAGCGGTAGAGTTGTTGTTGCCGAAAGGATAGACTCCTGTATTATAGGAAGCAACAAAGCCGTAGTTACCGATTTCCTGATTACCGGTCACACCGTATCCGATACGCAGTTTGAGGTCATTCACCGGAGAATTATCTTTCGGAAACCATTCTTCCTGCGAAATACGCCATGCCAGAGAAACGGAAGGGAATGTTCCCCAACGGTTGTTCTTACCGAAGCGGGAGGAACCGTCACGGCGCACAGTGGCTGTAAGCAGGTATTTATCTTCGTAAGAATAGTTGAGACGTGCCATCAGAGAAAGCAGTGCCCAGTCGCTCTGGCTGCCACCGATACTATACATCTTCTCGCCGTTGTCCATTTCATGGATATTATCAAACATGAAGATATTCTTTTGAGCATTCAGGTAATCATAGTTGTTCCACTGGGCGGAAGAACCTGCCATCACACCTACACGATGTTTTTGGGCGAAAGTATGGTCGAATACAAAATAATTATCCCACAGGTAGGTAAATGATTTGTTGTCACTCTTATAGCGGGAAGATTCTTCTACCGGATTCGGTTTCCAGTCGTAAGCCGGAGTAAAGTTGTCGACAAACCAGAATTTGGCATCATAACCAAAGGTACTTTTCAACTTCAACCATTTGGTAAAGGCAATCTCTCCGGTGATGTTTGCCAGAAAGTTATATCCTTTTGTCTCGTTCGTCATCATATACAACGTACCGATCGGATTGCGGACACTTCCATACCATTGCGCTTCCTGTCCGGGACCGCTCCAGTTACCGTCTTCATTCTTCACCGGCTGGGTGGGGAGTGCTTTCATCGCATCTCCGATGCTATAGCTTCCTCCTTCTTTCACGTCCGTACTGAATGTCAGGTTAGTAGTGAACTTCAACCATTTATTGACCTGGGCATCACTATTTGCCTGGAAATTGAAACGACGGTAATTAACGCTTTCCACGATACCGGACTGGTCGAGGAAACCGCCGGATACATAGTAATGTGCCTTTTCCGTACCACCGGAATAGCTAACCGAATAGCTTTGTTTCACTCCCGTACGTAGCATCTCATCCAGCCAGTTCGTTCCTGTTCCCAATAAAGAAGGATCTGCCCAATAAGGGTTTGTATTATCATCATTATTAGACAGCATATCATTGCTCAAAGCGGCATATTGCGCAGCATTCAGCATATCGGGTACTTTAGTAGCGTTCTGAATAGCCCAGTTTGCGTTTACCGTTACTTTTCCGGCACCTTCGGCACCACGTTTGCTGGTAATCATCACCACACCGTTGGCACCACGCGAACCATAGATAGCTGTTGCCGAAGCATCTTTCAATACGTCTACCCGTTCCACATCAGCCATATTTAAGGAAGACAATCCCAAGTCGGTAGGAATTCCGTCAATGACAATCAGCGGGTTACTGTTATTGATCGTACCCAAACCACGGATTTTAATGGTGACATTATCACCCGGCTTACCGGCATCGATTATCTGCACGCCGGATACTTTTCCCTGCATTGCCTGACCGATATTAGCTACCGGAGAGTCTTTGATGTCCTTCACTCCGACAGAAGATACGGCACCAGTCAAATCGCTCTTTTTCATTGTTCCGTAACCTACTACAACAACTTCGTCCAATACTTCCGTATCTTCCTGCAAGGTTACTTTCAACGAGTTTTTCCCGTTCACCGGAACAGTCTGCGTTTTATAGCCGACAAAAGAGATAGTCAGCGTGCTGTTAGCCGGAACGCTTAATGAGAAATTACCGTCTACATCGGTTATCGTACCATTCGTTGTACGTCCTTCCACCACACTGGCACCGATCACCGGTTCACCTGTGGCATCTACTACATGTCCTTTTATTGAAATCTGTTGTGCGAATGCACTAAGAGATAGGAACAAGCCCCACATTATTAATAAGAGGCGGCGTTCAAAGCCTTTCGACTTCATACTCTGTTTCATGTACATTAATTTAAAGTTAATATTAGGGTTACTTTTGTTTTCGTTCTCTGTGTCATTGCTGAAATGACCGTGAAACAAAAGTATCCACATTTCATACTGCTTCTTTGAGCAGATAGCAAAAATATAGTGATTTACACAGTATCTCACAGCATAAACCACTAAATATAAGAACGTTATAAAATAGAAGTCAGACTAAAAAAGTAGTGGTTTTCTTATTCTTCCACCTTCCCTATTTGCATTACTTTAGTCTCAAATTCATCTCTTTCTCCCAAAGCTTTGTTACGGACACGGGTCCGGTAATTATAAATGGTAGTCACGGAATAACGGAGGAATTGCGCTATCTTGGTACTGTCCGTAATCCCCAGCCGGATAAGGGCAAAGATACGGAGTTCGGTGTTCAACAGTTCTCCCGGTTTGGGTTGCATGGGTTCTGTGAGCAGCGCATTAAATTCCTCCACAAAATTGGGGAAGAGTTGCAGGAAAGTCATGTCGAAGTTTGCATAAAACTCTTTCAGTTCTTCGTCAAGGAATTGAGAAGATTTAATGGCTTTATATAGTTCTTCCACTCTTCCGGCAGCAGCAATTTTATTCAGGGAACGACGGTATAAATCCATCTTGTCGAGATAGGTGGAGCATTGATCCATGTATCGGCCGATATATTCCTCCTTGATATAATTGGCTTCCGAAAGCGTATGGTTCATCTCTTTCAGTTGCGAGTTAGAATCGTGAAGTTCTTCGTTCAGTTCTTGCAACAACGTATTGGTATCAACCACTTCGCGACGTGCGGCAGCAACCTTTTTCATCTGCTTGTAAACGAAGAAAATGGCAACCAACAAAAATACGGAAAGCAAACTGATACAAATCAATGATACTTTCATCTCCTGTTGCTGCCGTTTGGTTTTCAATTGGTAAGCCTGGTCAATGATAGGAAAGACTTGCGAGATTTCTAACGTACGAAGGCGGGCATTACAAAGAGTGGCATCCTCTAAGGAGCATTTCAGGTAATTGTAAGCACGGTCAATATCCCCTTCATCGTAGACAAGGGAAGCGAGTTTGCGCAAAGATACATATTCCTTTACCGCCGATTTCAGGTCGGCAATGGCCGAAAGGGCCAGGTAATGTTTTTGCCCCTGCTTGTCGCCTTTCAACCGGTAACCCTCGGAGAGAGTATAAGTAAGCATTGCTTTTGAATGGTCATCCAAAGAAGGTTTGTTGTAATATTCCATCAGCATACGGATGGCTTCATCGTATTGAGCATGTACGATGCACTTATCCGCCATCACCAATACGTGTCCCAAAGAGTCGGAAGCGTTGACCTGCAGAAGAGAGTCACGATACAGATCCGTCATTCGATAATACTCTTTCTTGACTTTCTCCGTAACGGCATAATCTCCCATCAATCCATAAATAGTGCGATACAGATGATAATAGTAACCATAGAGATAATCGGGCAGCGTTTTCTTATCAATCTGCCCCAATAGTTCCAACGCTTCTTTATACATTCCGGTAGTTCCCATCACTTCCGCCATATTCATGGCAGCATCATCCAGATAATCCAGTTTATCCATGCGATGCGCCAGTTCCTCTTTCCGTTGAGCATAGACAAAAGACGAATCCAGATTATAAGCCCGGTATTCATCGAAAAGACGTCCGCAAAAACCATATCGTTGTTCATCGGAAGTAGCCTCCGCCAACAATTTCTTCAGGTCAGCGATACGCGCCTCCTTTTCCGCTCCATAGGTCTGACGATTTTTAATGATACCATCAATCTCACGAAGTAACGCATCGGTACTCTTATTATCTTTTGCATAAAGCAGACCGGAAAGGACGATTGTCACAAAAATCAGAATCACTTTTTTCATAGTGCCGTATGTATTATAGTTGCAAAGATAAAAGTCTTTCAGAAACTTCCGGCTTTCAGGAGAAAATTACTGCAGACGGAATGAACAATCTTGTATTAAAACAGGAAGCATTACAAATTTATTATGAACATAATTTTTATATTTATAATAATGTTATCGTTGGAACAACCATCAATATACAGATAAATTCAAAAGTATGTATTCACAGCAAATTCAAACTGTTCTATAAATATTTTCTTAAATGGATATATATTATTTTGTTCATAGAAAACTAACATAGCTTTCTTATAGTCGATAGAATCAACTGAACGAAATGATAAAGGACAATAACCGTTGGCTATAAGTATTGCATTACTTGTTATACGGGCAGTACGTTTATTACCATCAGCAAATGGCTGAATGTAAGATAACAGAACTAAAGCTAGGAAAGCTTTATCAAAGATACTCTGCTTATTATTAATTAATTGACAAGTGTCTTCCATAGCTTCTCTTATTTGATATTCATTATCAAGTGGACGATAATTCGTACCCGTAATACCAACACGCCGAGAACGAATATGACGCTCAACTCCCAGTTCTTTAATAAGGATACTATGAATGTCTTCAATCTTTCTTATTGATAAATACTGAAGATAATCAGGATTATCTAAAATAAAATCAAGAGCTTCCTTGTGATTTAGTAGCATAATGGCTTCTTCTTTAGTTTTACCTTTTGCTTCTTCTTTTTCCAGCAAAAGTCTTTCCGTTTCAAGAAGATTATATGTGTTCCCTTCAATTTGAGAAGACTTCCAACTAAGATCCACACCTAACCTTTCCATTTCTTTCCGGTACTCTCCGTCTGTCATTTCTAATACATTTCTTCTAAACGTTTCTTGAAGAGCCGTTAAATGTTTCCGTTCGTCCATCGTGAAAGGGTCAACATTAGGCAATATATCAGGAATAAGGCTGAAATTGAAAGCTTGTTGAATTTCACGCTCATCAACTTCTTTCCGAAAGTATGATTCTAAGTCGAAATAACTTGTAACAAACGTTTGTGGTGTTAGTTTATAACATGTGGCAGGTCCTTGCCCTATGACTTCAATACTTCCAGCGGAAATCATGGCAGCTAATAAACGCTTGAATGTGGCGACACTTACTTTAGTATTCACTCCCTCCATTAATTCTGACCTAGAAGATAGAGGATGAAAACGAAGATATTGTTGAATTTCTTCTTCCATTGCTATTTAATTGATTATATCGGCTCAAAAATACATAATATTATTAATATATCGGCTCAAAATGAGCCAATAATTACAGTGTATAGGACTCTTTTGAGCCGATATGAAAATCTTCAGCTACCTGTTAGTAGTCTCATATTGTTTCTGCATTGCTTTGATCTATTCTTCAGAATTCTTATTTATCACAGCAATTTTATCCTGTAATTCTTTATTCTGGATTTCAGATAATCTCATCTGTTCAGTATGGATCTTCTGACTGTCCTCTGTGGTGAAATAGTTCATTTACGTACGGGTTTGGCTCATTCTCTGTACGGTTTTGAATAAAATAATGGAGTATTCTGGAAACGTTGTGGTAAATCTGAAAAAGATGATTGAGTTTTTAAGATTCCCCGTTATCTTTTTATTATAAGATATGGGTCCAGGGTGAGGGGTGGTGAGGGTAGATTTATAACTTTCGTATTTTTTTTTGAGGATAAAAAAGGAGATAGTATA